>JBIIRN010000016.1:0-17376 GCA_044341525.1 Sediminibacterium sp.
CAGCAGCAATATCCCCTATGGAAATTGTACCGTAACCCTCTGTCACTCGCATACCCCAGACCTTCCTTCCCTTACCCGGCAAGCCGACATCCTCGTGGCTGCCCTAGGAAAACCCGAGTTCGTAAAAGCAGATATGATAAAACCGGGAGCCATTGTAATCGATGTAGGAATTACCCGGGTGGCAGATACAACCGCCAAAAAAGGTTTCCGCATCAAAGGGGATGTAGCATTTGATGAAGTAGCCCCCCGCTGCGAAGCTATTACCCCTGTACCGGGTGGCGTTGGACTGATGACCATCGCCGGTTTATTAAAAAACACCCTGCAGGCCTATCAAAATCATCTTTCCTGAAATGTCGGTTGCTAACGCCATAACCTCTTCACCTGCCGTCGCTATCCTTCCGGTGATGGAAACATTTTATTCTCTACAGGGAGAAGGATTTCACCAGGGTAAAGCCGCTTTCTTCATTCGTCTGGCTGGTTGTGATGTGGGGTGTTTTTGGTGTGATGTAAAGGAAAGCTGGGATGCAGCTCAACATCCTCAACGAACCATACCGTCTCTTACTGAAGAGGCTTGTGCTTATCCGGCCACAACTATTATCATTACGGGTGGAGAACCCCTGCTGCATCCGCTGGATGAACTCACCCAATCGTTGAAAGCAGCAGGTAAAACAGTACACCTCGAAACTTCCGGCTCATCGCCTCTCTCCGGTCACTTCGATTGGATATGCCTTTCCCCCAAAAAATTCAAATTACCCCTTCCGGAAGTCATAGAAAAAGCTGACGAACTCAAGATTATTGTTTACAATCGACACGATCTTAGTTGGGCAAAAGAATGGGAGCAAAAAGTTGCACCGTCCTGTCGTCTTTACCTGCAACCCGAATGGGATCAGCGGGAAAAAATCTTACCTGAAATTATCAGCTTCATTCAAGAAAATCCAATCTGGCAACTAAGCATGCAGGTGCATAAATTCGCTGCCATTCCATAAACTATCTTTTTGTTTCCCCTTTAACACAGGTTTCACAGGGTTTATACGAAATTGCTCTCATGAGCAGGCTTCCTCTCCTATTGATTCTCCTATTGCTCCGCAGTAGTCCAATGGCGCAAGTATATCAACCCGAAAAGGTGAACAGGAATTCAATTACCTACTATGAGGAAGCTATTCGTCAACTCCAAGAGGAACACTACCGGGAAGGTATCGACTGGCTAAAAAAAAGCATCACCTTAGATAGTAATTTTGCCGATGCTGTTCTTTCGCTGGCAGGGGTTTATGGTCAACTAAAAAAATACGACTCATCCATTCATTGGTATGAACGCGCGCGGAGCATTGACAGCAATTATTTTGCGCCGTATGCACTTCCCTACTCTATCAACCTGGCGGGAACAGGAAATTTCTCATCGGCGCTAACTGCAGTCAATCAATTCCTCCGTATTCCCCAACTGAATGACAAAAGCAGACGCAGTGGATTATATCGTCAATCCTGCTACCAGTTCGCACTGACTTATGCAACTGAACATCCCGATGCAGAAAAAAATTTTAGTCCGGAAAACCTGGGAGACTCCGTCAACACCTATAGCTCAGAATATTACCCTACCGTCACCATCAATGACAGTCTGCTGGTTTTTACCCGAAGAGAGGGCGGAAGGGAAAATTTTATTGAAACAGCTTTTCGTGGAAAAGGATTTAGCAAATGGAAAACCATTCCCGGTAACCTGAATGAAGAACCCAAAAAAGGAGCCATCAGCGTTTCTCAGGATGGTGATTGGCTGCTCTTTGCAGCCCAGCTTCCCGATCAGGCTTATCGAAGCTTCGACATCTATATTTCTTATGCCACTCCGGTAGGATGGAGTGAACCTGAAAATTTAGGCCCCGCTGTTAATACAGAATTCTGGGAAACTGCGCCTTCGCTGAGTCCGGATAAAAACTCCCTTTATTTTATCAGCAATCGGCCTGATGGATTCGGTGGTTCCGATCTTTATGTTTGCCACCGACTACCAAATGGTCAGTGGAGCAACGCCGAAAATATGGGCCCTTCCATCAATACTCCCGGCGATGAAATGTCTCCTTACATTCATGCCGATAACCAAACCCTCTATTTTACTTCTACCGGTTGGCCCGGATATGGTGGTTCTGATCTATTTGTTGCCAGAAAAAACGGTGAGGGAAAATGGTTACCACCTCAAAACCTCGGATATCCTATCAATACCATAGAAAATGAGGGAAGCATGGCTGTATCTGCCAATGCTGTCACAGCCTACTATTCCAGCGACAGAAGTGATTCGAGGGGTGGTCTCGACCTGTATCGTTTTTATTTACGAAAAGACCTGCAACCCGCTAAAACCTTTTACCTAAAAGGTAAAGTGAAAGATCTCCTTTCCGGTAAGACACTTCCCTCTACAGTTGAATTGACCAACAACACTGATCAGAAAAGCCGGATGCGGGTTCAAACAGATGAGCAAGGAAATTATTTCATTACACTTCCCGTAGGTAATGATTATACCCTCACCGTTAACCGAAAGGGATATCTTTTTTATAGTGAATTATTTCAGCTGACCAGCAAGCTGCCGGATAGCGTTTATAAAAAAGATATTGGATTGCAACCCATCCGACTGAACGCAAGCCTGACTTTTGCCAACATCCAGTTTGCAATCAACTCTTTCTTATTACCCGATGCAGGTAAAATCGAATTAAATAAACTAATTCATTTGCTAAATGAAAATCCGACCATCATAGTGGAAATTGGCGGACATACCGACAATACCGGTCTGCCTGAAAAAAATATTCAGTTATCGGAAAACAGGGCTAAGTCCATCGTTCAATACCTAATCGAAAATAAAATATCTTCCAACCGCCTGAGCTGGAAAGGGTATGGCTCTTCTCGCCCCATTGCAGATAATTCTACCGAAGAGGGAAAGGCCCTTAACAGAAGAACAAGTTTTACAATCATCGGATTATAAAAATTCCTGGTAAACCATACGTATAAATACGGGTTACCTTAGAACGGATTCTCCGGAAATTTGGTCATGGAAGATGAATGGCTGCACCGCATTGCCCTTACACTTATTCCCTCCTTAGGTCCGGTGAGAATCCGAAATCTGATTGAACATTTTGGAGATGCACGTTCTACCCTCAACAGCAATACCAAGGAGTGGTTGCGTGTACCTCAGATGACAACTGCCGCCTGCAAAGAAATGAAAAACAAACAGGTACTCGGTTACGCCGAAGAAGAATGGAAATGGATACAAGACCACCAAATCACCCCCCTCTTCCTAACAGACCCTCAATATCCGCAGCGACTGAGACATTGTTATGATCCCCCGGCGCTTTTGTATTATAAAGGCAACGCGGATTTGAACCACACTCGCATTGTAAGTATCATCGGTACCCGAAACAGCAGTAATTATGGAAAACAAGTAACCGAAGAACTAATCGAGCGCCTGCGCGCTGCAGATGTTTTGATTGTGAGCGGACTTGCCTTCGGCATTGATGCCATTGCCCATAAAGCTTCTCTGCAAAAAGGCGTCCCCACCATCGGTGTTCTAGCACATGGACTCAACACCATTTATCCCTGGCAACATCAACACCTTGCTTCGGAAATGTTACACCAAGGCGGATTGCTGACAGAGTTCCATAGCAAGGCATTACCGGAAAAACACCAGTTCCCCCGCAGAAACCGAATTGTGGCCGGACTTTCCGATGCGACATTAGTTGTTGAAACGGCCATTAAAGGCGGAAGCATGATCACTGCCGAACTGGCTTTCCAATACAACCGAGATGTTTTTGCCGTACCCGGAAAAATTTATGACCGGAACCATTCCGGCTGCCTGCAATTGATCCGACAAAACAAGGCCATTCTATATAATAATCCTTCCACATTGATGGACTGGCTCGGGTGGGAGGAAAATAAATCCTTGCCGCCGACCCAACCGAGTTTATTTTATGAACTCTCCACAGAAGAGGAAGCAGTAATCAAACTCTTGTCTGACGAAACTCCTCTATCAGTCGATGAAATGATGGTAATCACAGGATGGCATACCAGCCGGCTGGCAAGCATTCTGCTTCAGCTGGAACTGAAACAATGTATTCGCTGTCTTCCCGGAAAAAGATACCAAAAATCAAATTAATCTTTCATCTAATTCGGGAGCTTTCTTCTTACCCATCCAGAAATATAATAGAAACATTGAAATGGCTGCACAACATGCGGGCAGTAAGAACGCATAGATAAAATGGGTGGGCTGATTATTATAAATCCAGGCACTCAGCAAGGCACCACCCCCTATTCCCGCCTCCAATGCCATATAAACTGTTGCAACGGCCTTACCACGATTATCCATTGCGCAGAGATCAACTGCCCAGGCAGCTACTGTCGGCGAATTCATCCCAAGACTCATACCAAAAATTCCAGCTCCTATCAATAGCATCCAGGGATGGTGGGCAAAAGATAAAATGAGCATGCTAACCATTAAAGCCAGCGAAGAAAAGAAAAGTACCACCTGCCTTCCATGCCTGTCGGAAGATTTACCCGCAATCAATCTTATCAGCAGGGAAGTAATGGTAAAACAGGTAAAAAACAATCCCTTATTTCTCATCCCCAATTCCACTGAAAAATCCGGTACCAGGGTCAAACAAGACCCTAGGGATATGCTGAGTAACATAAGAATCAGGGCAGGTTTTAGAACAGAGGGCTCAATGATTTCGGATCGGGGAATCCGAAGCAGGGACCACTTAAATGGCTGAGGTTCGGATAAAGTTTCACGAATATTAAATAAAATAGCGACAGAACCCATGGCCATTGCTGCAGAGGTAATAAACATGGCATTGTACCCGTAGTGAATCACGACTAAACTTCCAATGACAGGCCCAATGGTAGCCCCCAGGGTATAACCGATGGCCAATGCTCCTAATGCCTCTCCACGCCTGGATTCATGGACTACATCAGCACCATAGGCAGAGGTAGCAGTAGGTTTAAAACCGGTTGAAAATCCGTGAAAAAATCGCAGCAATAAAAAACCTGTAATGGTATGCAACACAGGGTACAACATGCTACATACTACACATACCAGAGAGCCAAAAATCATCACAGGAACCCTTCCTACCGTATCCGTCAACCTTCCGCTGAAAGGTCTGGAAATACCCGCCATCAAAGTAAAGAGAGCGATGATCCATCCCTTGTATTCCGCCCCACCCATGGCCGTTAAATACGCCGGTAACTCTGGTATCATCATATTGAAACTGGCCGAGAACAGCAAGTTGCTGAAACACAGCAGGGCAAATTGAAAAGTAAAATAATGGGTGGAAGAAGAAACTGTTGGTACCGCCATGTAATAATCAATCAACGTCAAAAATACCAAAATATCAGGCGCTCCGTGTTTGATAGCATGAATACTGTAATAAAAAAATGATTTGGCGACAATTCCCCGACACTACTATCTTTGCAAATGGCAACAAGAAATAACTCCACCTCTGCCCGTACAAAGGCGTCCCGCATTCTGGGACAAGGTCTCACTTACGATGATGTACTATTAGTTCCCGCTTATAGCGAAGTGCTTCCACGGGAAGTAGATATCCGAACGCAACTGACACGTGATATCCGTTTAAATATTCCACTGCTCTCAGCCGCCATGGATACGGTTACCGAAGCAGGCCTCGCCATTGCATTGGCAAGAGAAGGGGGATTGGGTATTCTGCACAAGAATATGAGCATCGAAAAACAGGCAGAACAGGTTCGCAAAGTGAAAAGAAGTGAGAGTGGTATGATCATCGATCCGGTTACGCTGCTGGTAGATGCAACCATTGGTGACGCCTTGCACCTGATGAAGGAAAATAAAATTGGAGGAATTCCCGTAGTTGATAAAAATCATCAACTGGTGGGCATCCTGACCAATCGTGACCTTCGGTTTGAACACGACAGAAAAAGAAAGATAGCGGAAGTGATGACGAAGGAAAATCTTATCACAGCTCCGGAAGGCACCGACCTGAAAAAAGCAGAGAAAATTCTACGGCAATATAAAATTGAAAAATTACCGGTGGTGAGCAGACAAGGTAAATTGATCGGACTAATCACTTACCGTGACATCTTGCAACTTCGTAATTTTCCACATGCCGGTAAAGACCAGCTGGGACGTCTGTTGGTGGGCGCTGCCCTGGGTATCACCCGAGACCTGATGGACCGGGCTTCCGCGCTTCAACAAGTAGGAGTTGATGTAGTAACACTTGACAGTGCCCATGGCCATACCCTTGGCGTTATTTCAGCCCTTCGGCAGTTGAGAAAAAATTTCAAAAAACTGAATATTATCGCCGGAAATGTAGCGACAGCTGCGGGGGCTAAAGCGTTAGCCGATGCAGGTGCCGATTGCGTAAAAGTGGGAATCGGACCGGGATCTATCTGTACCACCCGAATCGTTGCCGGTGCAGGTATGCCTCAACTCACCGCTGTAATGGAAACAGCAGCTGCGTTGAAAGGGAAAAATATTTCCGTGATTGCGGATGGCGGTATTCGATACACGGGTGATTTGGTAAAAGCATTGGCTGCAGGAGCCGGAGCCGTTATGATGGGTAGCGTCTTTGCAGGAGTAGAGGAGAGTCCGGGAGAAACCATTATATACGATGGCAGAAAATTCAAACAATATCGGGGTATGGGAAGTATGGGTGCGATGAGCCAGGGTAGCAGTGACCGGTACTTTCAGGATGTAGAGGATGACATCAAAAAATTTGTTCCTGAAGGAATTGAAGGAAGGGTTCCCTATAAAGGTGCTTTATCAGAAATCGTTTATCAATATGTGGGTGGATTGAGGGCCGGAATGGGTTACTGTGGAGCAAAAAATATTGATGCGCTTCAGAAAGCATCCTTTATTCAGATCACTGCGGCGGGCATGAAGGAAAGCCATGCTCATGATGTTGACATAACGAAGGAAGCCCCTAACTATAGTAAAAAATAGTAATAGAGGGAATTGACCGGCTGAAACTAAATATTTTTTTCATCGAACAATTGCTGTCAATTGAAAAATTCAATGCGCTGGTTACTGAGTTGTCTTTCCGGAATTCTGCTGGTAGCCGCCTGGCCCGACCAACCTTTTACCTGGCTAATCTTTATTGCCTGGATACCCTTACTTTTTTTGGCACAAGAGTCTACCTCTAAAATTACCTGGTTCGGTCAGGTATTCTTGTGCATGTTGATTTGGAACACGGGCACCACCTGGTGGATCTGGAATTCTACCGACGTAGGCACGATTGCAGCCATTATTGCGAATAGTTTATTGATGTGTGTGCCCTGGATTGGCTTCAGAAACTTTATGCACCGGTATGGAACCAGGGCCGGGTACAGTGTGCTGGTAGCTTTTTGGATGACCTTCGAACTGATTCACCTCAATTGGCAAATCAGTTGGCCCTGGTTACACCTGGGTAATGTATTTTGTATGCACCCCGAATGGATCAGGTGGTACGAAATCACCGGTATTGGCGGTGGAACGCTGCTGGTACTTGTTTTCAATATTTGTCTGTTCGATATCTTTCAGGCCATTCGGAAAAAACTTCCTGTTTCTGAAAGAAAAGCATCAGTCATCACAATGATTGTTCTTCTTTCCTTCCTCTTATCGTACCATCGATATAGCTCTTTGCGAATCACTGCCCCGTCAACCCTTCCGGGTAATATTATTGTCGTTCAACCCAACATAGACCCTTATCAAAAATTTTCATCCGGTTCCATTCAAACCCATATTCAACAGCTTGTTTCCTTAACGGAACAGCAGGTGGATAGTAATACTAAGTTGGTTGTTTGGCCGGAAACAGCACTCAGTGCGGCAGACTGGCAGGATAATACCGCAAGCAATTCTTATTATCAGCCGGTTTTCGCCATGCTGGCAAAATATCCCCAAATTACCCTGCTCAGTGGTATAGAGTTGTTTGTTAACTATGGTAGGGAAAAAACCTCCCCTACCGCCCGCATGGATGCGAATGGGAATTATTACGATGCCATGAATGCTGCAGTTCTGGCTCAATTTAATCAACCACTTCAATATTACTACAAGAGTAAACTGGTACCAGGGGTTGAAACACTCCCTTCTTTTCTGCGGTTTTTATCGCCCATTTTTGAGCAGTTCGGCGGCACTTCCGGGGGCTATGGTAAATCGGCTGGTCCAGTTGTATTGCAAAACAATCAATGCCCCTATCGATCAGCCCCCATCATCTGCTACGAAAGTATATATGGTGAATATATCGGAGGTTATGTAAAACAAGGAGCCAATTTGCTGACCGTCATTACCAATGACGGGTGGTGGGGCAATACGCCGGGTCACCGTCAACATTTGCAATTGGCAAGACTTCGAGCCATCGAAACGGGGAAATGGGTGGTACGTTCCGCCAATACCGGCATTTCTGCTATCATTGACCCAAAGGGAAATCTGGTGCAAACTTTGCCCTGGGCGCAGGCAGGTGCCCTTAAATTTTCTGTCCCCACCCTTGAAGAGAAAACTATTTATGTAAAAATGGGGGACTGGCTCTACTACCTTATGTCATTCATGGCAGTTTTAGCACTCAGCTGGCATTCCTGGCAATGGATTAAAAAACGCTGGTTCAGATAATGATTGAAAAACAATTCATTTATCAGCGTGAAAAGCTGTTTTATCGAAAATACGGAAAGGGTACTCCGGTATTATTTCTTCATGGCTTCGGCGAGGATGGAACAATTTTCAATGCACTACTGCCTCACTTAGAAAAATACGCAACACTTTTAATACCCGATCTGCCCGGTTCAGGAAAATCAATGACCGAAAATGGTTTCGATTATTCGATGGAACACCTGGCTTTAGTAATGAAAGCATTACTGGATCAGGAGGGAGTATCTTCCTGTGTAGTTCTGGGACATAGCATGGGCGGTTACATCGCCCTCGCCATGGCTGAGCAATTCCCTGATCTGATAAATGGGTTGGGACTCATCCACTCAACTGCCTTTGCCGATTCAGTAGAACGGAAAGAGAAGCGCAATCAGGGCATAAAATTCATCGAACAAAAAGGGGTATCGGCTTTTTTACAACTTTCCTTACCCGGATTATTTTCCCAAAAATTCAGACAAAACCACCCAGATATAATTTCCTCACTCGTTGAAAAAGGTAGCAGCTCTTTTACCCCGACAGTATTGATTGGTTATTATAAAGCCATGATGCAAAGACCCGACAGAACCCATATTTTATCTACCCTTACCTGTCCGATCTTACTCGTCATCGGTGGTTGGGACGAATTAATTCCGGCAAAAGACATGCAACAACAAGCCAACCTGGTACAAAAACCTACGGTACATCTCATTCCTACGGCCGGCCATATGAGCATGCTGGAGGCCTCTGATGAGTTAGGAAATACCCTACATCAATTTATTTGTAAAGTGACCGCTCTTTCCTGATTCAACCCCAATTTTATTCGGTGTATCATTCCGTTAAAATCTTGCCTAATTCTTTGACTAAGAGGCAACGAATGGCCGAATGTTTTTATCTTCATAGACAGAACACCGGGAATGGGTTCCTAATTTTTTAATTCATGAGATATTGGCTTGCCCTTGTGGGGTTTTTATTGGTTAGTTTTTCATCTGAGGCAGCTCACCTAAAAGGGGGATGGATACAATATCAATACATCGGACCGGGGGCTAGCGCCAATACTTCCCGTTACCAGATTATTGTTCGCCAATACATGGATTGTAATTCAAATTCCGGGCAGCGTGATAACGAGGTCTTTCTGGGCATTTTCAATACCCGAACCGGAACGCTGATTCGAACTGAAACTGTTCTCAGGAGTGCTGAAGTAACCTTAGATAAAAATAGCTTCAATCCCTGCATAACTTCTCCCCCCCGCGTATGTTTTTTGATACTCCGATATGACTTAACGATCGATCTGCCAGACAATCCGGATGGTTATACCCTGACTGCACAAAGATGCTGTAGAATTGCCGGCATTGTCAATGTTTCCGGTAATTCTGCGAACATAGGTGTTAGCTATACCAATACTATTCCGGGCGTCATCAATGGAACGGATTACTCAAAGAATAGCAGTCCCATTTTTGCCCAAAAAGATACGGCCATCGTCTGTTTTAATTCTCCCTTTACATTTGATTTCAGTGCAACAGATCCCGAAGGCGATCAAATTATCTATAGTTTTTGCAATGGACTGATAGGCGGAAATACCGCTGGCACAGGTGCAAGACCCAATCCACCCTCCAGCCCACCTTATGCAACAGTCCCTTATAATCCCGCGTATCCGGGTAGCAATCCCATGGGAGTTAATGTTACCATCGATCCTAATACAGGCATCATTAACGGTATAGCTCCAGGTGTTACCGGACAATTTGTGGTGGCCGTTTGCGCCAATGAATACCGGGGGGGCATTCTGATCGGAAGTACCAGAAAAGAAATACATATTACCGTCGCAGGTTGCTCTATTTCCGCGGCAGAATTGAAACCCAACTATATCACCTGTAACGGAACAACCCTGACCTTCCAAAATGAATCCAGTAATAGTTCCATCACTTCTTATTTCTGGGATTTTGGTGTTCCGGGAATCAATACAGATACCTCGACAAAGCCCACTCCAACCTATGACTTTTTAAATAGCGGTAAGGATAGTGGAACCTATACCGTAAAACTTGTGGTAGGAACTGCCGGTGGATGTAAAGACTCGGCTACCACGATCGTAAAGGTATATCCTGATCTGAGAGTGAATCTATCTGCTTCCGGAAATTGTTACCTGAATCCCTATATTTTCAAAGATGTCTCCACCAACAAATATGGAAGCATAATAGAACGTAGATGGAATTTTGGAGATAATAATTCGACCAGCGATACTGCCTCTGCAAAAGATACTGCCTGGACTTATACCAATTCCGGAACAGTGCAGGTAAAATTGTATGTGAAAAATTCTTACGGCTGTGCAGACTCGGTGACACAAACACTCAACATTTTAGACAAACCTGTTTTATCACTTGCTTTTAAAGACACTTTAATCTGCAGCATAGATACGCTTCGTCTCTCTGCCAATATTGGCTCGGGGATTATCAACTGGACTCCTACTGCAGGTCCCAATGAAAATCGCATTCTTTTCAAGAATACCACGACCCCGTTAGTATATCCACGCGACACCACCCGATATATAATAAGGGTGGAAGACAACGGCTGCATCAGCCAGGATACTGTTACTGTGAATGTTCTTCAATACATAGAGGTGGATGCGGGCTTAGATACTACCATCTGCCTAACTGATAAAATTACTTTATCTCCTATCAGTTATGCGCTGAGTTATTTGTGGACTGCTTCCTCAGGCGAGTTAGTAGACCAGGTAAAAAATCCGGAGGTTCAACCTCAATCCAATACACTTTATCGAGTTACTGCCAATTTAGGAAAGTGCCAGGCCATTGATAGTGTAAGTGTAAAAGTCGTCCCTTACCCTAGGGTAAATGTAGGTCAGGATACTACCATCTGTTTTGGCAGTAGGGTCACCCTTAGTGCCAATGCTGTAGGGTCCTCCTTTATCTGGTCACCCACCATCAGTCTAATCAATGAACGAACTCTTACCCCATTGGCAGGTCCATCCGATACCACCCGATACATTTTGACAGTATCCGATACGGTAGGTTGTCCTAAAACAGTGATGGATACTATTCAGATCAATGTTTTACCACCTATTATGGCCAACGCAGGAAGAGATACTACTTTGGCCCCGGGCCAGCCCTATCAAATGCAGGCCTCAGGTGGTACCCGTTATTTTTGGACACCGGGTACGGGACTATCAAATGTTAATATTCCGAATCCGATTGTCACCCTTGATAACAGTGTAGACTCTATCATCTACCGGGTTTATGTGGCGGATGGCCCCTGTGTGAGATCCGACCTCGTAACCATTCGAATTTCCAAACTCGGTCCCGATATTATTGTTCCTTCCGGCTTTACGCCCAACGGAGATGGAAAGAATGATTTGGCACGTCCGATTACGCCCGGCATTGCACAACTTAAATACTTCACCATCTTTAACCGATTGGGTGAACCAATTTATACTACCTCTACCATTGGAGAGGGCTGGGATGGATCCTATAAGGGGAAGGACCAGGCAGCCGGCACCTATGTTTATCAGGCAGAAGGGATAGATTTCAGGGGAAATACGATATTCAGAAAAGGTACAATCGTATTGATCAGATAATTGACCTACTTTACCCAAATACCCATAGGGAAGAAGTAGCTTTGCAGGAATTTCATTTCTCATGAACAAGATTATCCTTATCACCGGAGCCAGCTCCGGATTCGGCAAAGCGACTGCAGAATTATTTGCAGCCAATGGCTGGAATTGTATCATTACAGCTCGTAGCAAAGAAAAGATAGATGCCCTGGCAAATGAGTTGACCCAAAGGCATTCTGTTCAGGTGCTACCGCTGGTATTTGATGTTCAAGATAAAGCCGCTGTTGATCAACAAATAGGTTCTCTTCCGGATTCATGGAAAAAAATTGACGTGCTCGTGAATAATGCAGGCCTTGCTCTGGGAAGAGACCCCTTCGATCAGGCCGATATGGAAGATTGGGAAATCATGATTGATACCAATCTAAAGGGATTACTCTACGTGACAAGAGCGTTACTTCCATTGATGCAGACAGAAAAAAAAGGCCATATCATTAATATCGGATCAACGGCCGGTGTGGAAGTTTATAAAGATGGAAATGTTTATTGCGCTACTAAGCATGCAGTAGATGCCATCAGCAAGGCCATGCGGATAGATTTGTTATCGCATGGAATTAAAGTTACCGTTGTACATCCCGGTGCAGCAGAAACGCAATTTTCTGTGGTACGCTTTAAAGGAAATGAGCAAAAAGCCGCTGCTGTTTATGACGGCTACCAACCATTGAAAGGTGAGGATATAGCAGATATTATTTATTATGCTGCTACCCTACCCGACCATGTCTGTATCAATGAACTGGTAGTTACCTGCAAAGCACAGGCCAATTCATTTTACCTCCATAAGTAAGGTATAACTATTATTGGGGTCCGGCTGATAATGCCTGCCTGGCAGCTAAAAATTCAGCTACCAGCTGCTGTACTATTTCTCCGGCAGGCCGGATGTCTTTTATCATAGAACTAACTTGACCGATCTCTAACTCACCTTCTTCCATGCTTCCTTCAAACATACCTTTTTTGGCACGCCCCCTGCCTAATAATTGCTGCAACTCTTCCTGGCTGGCGCCGCGGCCCTCCGCCTCCTGAACCTGTCGGAAAAAATCATTGCGCAATAAACGAACGGGGGCAAGTTTTTTGAGCGATAATAAGGTAGCTCCTTCCGGAGCTGCTACCACCGCCTCCTTAAACGCCTGATGTGAGGAAGCTTCTGGGGTACAAACAAATCGGGAACCTACCTGAACTCCATCTGCACCCAATGCAAAAGCTGCGAGCATTTGTCGCCCGGTTGCTATGCCGCCGGCTGCAATTACCGGTATGGAAACAGCTTCCCTAACCAAAGGTACGAGCACCATCGAGGTGGTCTCTTCTCTTCCATTATGGCCGCCTGCTTCAAAACCTTCCGCTACCACCGCATCGCACCCGGCCGCCGCCGCTTTCTTTGCAAAATGACTGCTGCTCACCACATGTACAACTATTATTCCATTGTCTTTGAGCTGTTGAGTATATAGAGCAGGATTCCCCGCACTCGTAAAAACGATGGGTACTTTTTCCTCCAGAATAATTTGAATGAGCGCAGGAACATCTGGATACATCAGGGGGATGTTCACGCCATAAGGCAAGGATGTCGCTTGTTTACATTGTTGTATATGATGCTTTAGTACTTCAGGGTACATACTGCCGGCTCCAATCAAACCTAACCCTCCTGCATTACTCACGGCACTTGCCAATCGCCAGCCACTGGCCCATACCATACCTCCCTGAATAATGGGATAACGAATACCAAAAAGTTTTGCTACAGGATTTTCGCTAAATACTTCCATACCTGCCCTATTTAAAGACTATCCGAAATCTATGTCAGTATTATCTCCAATATTCAAGGTACGGCTCAACCCTTTCACTGAAGCATCACTGCCAATTAGAGAATGATCAAGAACTACCTCGTGGAGATGCGTGAAAGATCCAATGATGCTATCCCGAACAATAGAATGGTGGATGCTGGCATTGGCTCCGATGGCTACATGCGGCCCTATAATAGAATGAGAGATATCACATCCGGGTGCAATACTCACCGGTGGAATAATGATGGTGTTGGGATAGGCATGCGTAACCCCCGTATTGCCCCCTGATTTTTTCAATAAGATGGCGTTGCTTTCCAATAAAGTCTCTTTCTTGCCACAATCAAACCAGTTCTTTACTTTAAATGCCTTGAAGCGAGCACCCCGCTGAATCATACAGTCGAGTGCATCTGTTAAATGATATACCCCATTTGTTCCCGGCAAACCACTGTATATCTGTCGCAAACATTCAAAAAGGATGGTAGTTTCTTTGATTTTATACAGGCCCACCAATGCCATATTGCTTTTGGGAATAGCTGGTTTTTCTACTAACTGTTCAATAAATTCATCCTCTCCCACCAACGCCACTCCAAAATCCCTGGGATCATCTACTTTTTTAATTCCCAGCATATTGTAAGGGCTATCGATTACTTCCCTTATATCATAATCACAGATCGTATCTCCCAACACCACAAAAACTTCATCACCCCCGACAATATTCCCCGTTAGCTCAATGGCATGCCCGGTTCCCTGTCGCTCATTTTGAAAAACAAAATGAGCAGTCATATCAGGATAGGTTTGCTGCACGTAGTCCCTTATCTTTTCCCCCAGGTAGCCGACAATAAAGATAAACTCATGTATACCTGCTTCCCGCAGCTGGTCTACGATGAAACTAAGAATGGTTTTTCCCGCAATGGGGATGAGTGCCTTGGGCTGAGTATAGGTATGGGGCCGTAATTTTGTTCCGGCGCCTGCTACCGGTATAATAGCTTTCATAAATCAACATTCAGTTATAAGAGTAGTGGATACAACTCTCCTGCTTTAGACCATTCGGAAACAAGTGTACGAATATAGGGAAATCCCCCAACCTCAAATATTTTTCATGTTATTGTGGCAGGTTTACCCACGATTTAAGCATTTCTTTTCCACGACTTGATTTCAGCCCTCACAACTTCATCTTCACCCGCTTCCACTACCTATCTTTGCCAAAAAGAAATTTATGCAGCGGGATACATTAGTTTTTGACCTGATCAGGCAGGAACTGGAAAGACAAAGACATGGTATTGAATTGATCGCTTCTGAAAATTTTACCAGCTTACAAGTGATGCAGGCCATGGGGGGAGTGATGACCAATAAATATGCTGAAGGATATCCCGGGCGTCGGTATTATGCCGGATGTGAAATTGTAGACCAGACGGAACAGTTGGCCATAGATCGATTAAAAGCCGTCTTCAACATTGAATATGCCAATGTGCAACCGCACAGTGGTGCACAAGCCAATGCAGCTGTCGCCCTTGCTCTGTTGCAACCCGGTGATGCCATACTAGGTCTGGACCTGAGTATGGGAGGGCACCTCACCCATGGATCAGCCGTTAATTATAGCGGCAAATTATACCAACCCCATTTTTATAGTGTTACCCGAGAGGAAGGTCTCGTTGATTATGACCAACTCGCCGAGCAGGCAAGAAAACACCGACCCAAACTCATCATTTGTGGCGCCAGTGCTTATAGTCGGGACTGGGACTATGCCCGTATCCGCACCATTGCTGATGAAATAGGAGCTTTTGTGCAAGCGGATATTGCACATCCTGCCGGTTTGATCGCTAAAAAATTATTGAATGACCCCTTTGACCATTGTCACATCGTTACTTCCACTACCCATAAAACCCTGCGTGGACCCAGGGGTGGAATTATTATGATGAGAAAGGATTTTGAAAATCCTTTTGGACTCAAAGATGTAAAAGGAAATCTGCGTCTCATGAGTAACCTACTTGATCTGGCTGTTTTCCCCGGCATTCAGGGCGGTCCGCTGGAACATGTCATTGCAGCTAAAGCAGTTGCTTTTGGAGAGATTCTGACAGATGAGTTTGGAGTGTATGCGCAGCAAATGGTGAATAACGCTCAGGCCATGGCAGTAGCTCTGAACAAACGCGACTATCAAATCATTAGTGGCGGTACCGACAACCACCTGGTGTTGATTGACCTGCGCAACAAAAATATCAGTGGTAAAAAAGCAGAACAAGCACTGGTACAGGCAGATATCACTGCCAATAAAAATATGGTCCCCTACGATGATAAAAGCGCTTTTGTTACCTCCGGTATCCGATTGGGCGTACCCGCAATTACAACACGGGGTTTAAAAGAGGAACACATGGAATGGGTGGTAGACTGCATCGATCGGGTAATTGTTCAGGCAGATGATGCCCAAGCCATTGCTACAATCAGAAAGCAGGTAAATGAATTCATGAGCCAGTTCCCATTATATCCGGAACTCGGCTAACCGTATTAGCATCTTTGATGCATGAGAAAAAAAATGTTTAACTTAGTTACATGATACAACGTATTCAATCCTTGTGGCTGCTATTGGCCGCTGTTTTGTCTTTTGTAAGCTTACAAACCTCCTTTTTCAGTGGCATCAAGCCGCTGACTGAAGATGCTGCCGGCCTGCCGGAACCTCCTTATGTTCAACTTACCGGTATGAGCAACTGGATGTTACTGTCAGCAACCATCGCCATGGCACTGATTGCATTGATCAGTATTTTTCTCTTTAAAAATCGAACTATACAACTGAGAGTTGCACTGGTAGGTCTGCTTCTTTCCGTTGGTCTTATCTTTTTATACTATAAAGAAACCCGTGCATTCCTTCCGGGAAAAGGCACCCTAGATTTGACAGCTTTGGTTGTTATGGTCGTACCCTTTATGTTCTTCTTGGCCATTCGGGGCATTTATAAGGATGAGCATCTGGTGAAAAGCGTCAACCGTTTGAGATAGCAACTGATGAACTCACTCATTACAGGTATTGACCCGTAAAACTTTTCTTTTCTTTTTTGAGACCGGCCGGTACGCCGGCATAGACCAATTCACCCCCACCATCACCGGCTTCCGGCCCTAGGTCAATTACCCAATCTGAACAGCGGATGACATCTAGGTTATGCTCAATGACCAAAACTGAGTGTCCCTGGTCAATTAATGCATGAAAAGATGCCAATAATTTATGGATGTCATGAAAATGGAGTCCGGTTGTCGGCTCATCAAAAACAAATAATATCTTACCGATACCCCTTCCTTTACCCAAAAAACTGGCCAGCTTTACCCGTTGTGCTTCTCCCCCACTGAGTGTATCACTGCTCTGTCCCAGTTTGATATAACCCAAACCGACATTCTGCAGGGGCTGAATAGCT
>JBIIRN010000146.1:0-5182 GCA_044341525.1 Sediminibacterium sp.
AAGGATTGAAAATAGAAATTAATTGATAATCAATTATTATATAAATATTTAATTATATATTATTTTATTATATAAAATCTCACTGAACAAGAATTAATTAATTGAAAACTAATATAATAGCGAATAAATCAATACTTGATGGATACGAAAATGGATTTTTCATATAAAACCTAATTTTATTCACATTATATTATTTTACATTTATTATTTTAATTCTATGCAATTCAGAATTTTGATAATTTTACAAGTATTTCTATTTATTATTATTTTATAATATTTGTATGTCTAACCCCATTGTTAAAAAATTTGCTCCTTTTATTGTGCTATTTCTCATTGCGATTGGAGCCCTTTTTGTTCCTAACTCTTCCCCCTTCGCCGACACGAATCAATACAAAGCAGCAGATATCACCTGGATCATGATCGCTACAGCCCTTGTCTTTCTCATGACTCCCGGCCTGGCCTTCTTTTACGGTGGTATGGTACATAGAAAAAATATTATCTCTACGATGATCAAAAGCATGGTTGCCACCGGTGTCGTAAGTGTTCTTTGGATTGTAATTGGGTACTCCCTCTGCTTCGGGGAGTCTATCGGAGGTTTCATCGGTAATCCCTCCACCCACCTATTCTTCAAAGACGTATTATCAGGTGCCCCCTGGAGCCTGGCCCCTTCCATCCCACTTACCCTTTTCGCCCTCTTTCAACTGATGTTCGCCGTTATCACCCCGGGCCTTGTGGTAGGGGCAGTGGCAGAGAGGATTCGCTTCACCGCCTATACGCTCTTTATCGTTCTTTTCAGCATTCTTGTATATGCTCCCATTGCCCACTGGAGCTGGCATCCCAAAGGATTCCTCTTTCAAATGGGGGCGCTGGACTTTGCCGGGGGAACCGTAGTTCATATCTCAGCCGGCTGCGCCGCCCTGGCAGGAGCCATCATTTTGAAACGCAGAAAAGCCCACATAGAAAACAAAGAAATTCCACCAGCTAATATCCCCTATGTATTGATCGGTACCGGATTACTCTGGTTTGGCTGGTTTGGATTCAACGCCGGTTCTGCTCTCGGCGCCAACCCGCTGGCCGTAAGTGCTTTTGCCACAACCAATACTGCTGCAGCCGCTGCAGGACTCTCCTGGATGTTTTTTGATGTCGTGCGAGGGAAAAAGCCTTCGGTTCTGGGATTCTGTCTCGGTGCGGTAGTTGGTCTCGTCGCAATTACACCTTCTGCCGGATTTGTAGCCATTCCTCAAAGTATATTCATTGGTGCCGTTGCAGCCGTTATCTCTAATCTAGCTGTCTATTATAAAAGTAAATCCAAACTCGATGATACCCTCGATGTTTTTCCCTGTCATGGATTGGGAGGGATGGTTGGAATGCTCCTGACAGGCATCTTTGCTACCAAAACAGTCAACAGTGCAGGCAATGATGGTTTGTTCTATGGCAATCCGATATTTCTTTTCACTCAATTCAAGGCACTGCTGGTTGTAATTAGTTACAGTTTTATCATGTCACTGGCCATCTTCAAATTCATTGATCTTATCTTACCGCTGCGGGTAAGTGAAGAAGAAGAAGAAATGGGATTAGACTTCACCCAGCATGCAGAGAAATACGGCAGAGCACCGTTGCAGTCTTAATTTCTGAAAAGCTAAGTAGCTTCTACTCCTGTTAACATTGTACTTACTCCCTTATCCAGGGGCGTTGGTTCTGCAAGTTCCTATTGTGCACCAATTTGAATCAGGGTAGTACATAAGACTAAAAAAAATTACAACACTTCACCCGGATGTTTTTTTTGAGGCAGTTATTCCTAACTTAGCCTTCATTCCAAGCCGCATTAAAGAAGCCATGCGATTCATGAAGCAACTCATCCAAATTATATATTGTCTTTATGCATTCGCCCTCTTTGCCCTGCTAACACTGCTGGCCTTCCCGCTCGTAATGATATCACTGCTCTTCGGTTACTTTCGCGGTGGTAATATGATCTATGCCATCTGTCGCTACTGGGCCGGAACCTGGTTTTTCCTCATCGGTGTTCGACATCAAATGGTATATGAATATCCACATAATACCGGCAAACAATGGGTATTTATTGCCAACCATATTTCTTATATAGATATCCCACCCATCGTCTTAATGGCTCCACAGCCCATCCGGGTACTGGGAAAATTTGAAAGCAGTCGTATACCGATTTTCGGTTGGATCTATCGAGCTGCTGTTATCATGGTCGATCGCAGTAATCCGGAAACCAGGGCCCAAAGTTTCAGAGAATTAAAAACTGCTTTGAACAGGGGATTATCCATCTTCTTATTTCCGGAAGGCACTTTCAATATGCGGGAAGACCAGCCCCTGAAATCATTTTTTGATGGCGCTTTTCGGCTGGCTATTGAAACCAATACCCCCATCAAACCCATGATATTGCCCGATACCATCGACCGGCTTCATTTCCGAAGTTTATTTACCCTTACACCGGGTCGATGCCGGGTCGTTTTCCTGGAAGAAGTGCCGGTAGATGGTTTACAACCGGCAGATATTCCCTTCCTGCGGGAAAAAGTTTATCAGATCATGGACCAGGCGCTGCGACGTTATCGCTACTACCCTCCTGCATAATCAGTACATTTGATCAAATTATCTTCCGGTGTTGGTTGAAGTGATTATACCACTCGCCTTGCGAAAAAATTATACCTGGTCTGTACCCCCTGCCCTCGAACAATCAATTGTACCCGGGATACGGTTAGAAGTTTCGTTGGGAAAAACCAAACACTACGCCGGCATCGTGAAAAGAATCATCCTGGAAAAACCGGAAGGATTCAATCCCAAAGACATCATTCAAGTACTGGATGACGAACCCCTGGTTAACTCATTGCATCTTTCCTGGTGGGAATGGATGGCTTCCTATTACATGTGCACCGAAGGGGAAGTGATGCAGGCAGCGGTTCCTGCCAACCTAAAACTGAGTAGTGAAAGTATTCTTTGCTGGAATGAAATGGCACCCTTACCGGATACCGGATTATCAGAACAGGAATATTTGCTGGCGGAAGCACTTGAGGTAAGGAAGTCCCTTAAAATTGCAGAGATCCAGGAGTTACTGGATATTAACGATGTGTATCGGGTGATACGTCAGCTCATCGATAAGGAATATGCATTCATCTGGGAAGAACTCAAAGAAAAATACCAACCCAAACAGATTTCCTATCTCTTGTTGCACCCTTCCTATCGCAACGAAACAGCTTTGGAAAATTTATTGAATAATTGGGGGAAGACCGGACCCAAACAACTCGAACTTTTACTATCCTTTATCCACCTGCAACAGACAGAAGGAGAAGTAACCCGACCCTCCTTACTGGAAAAATCCGGGGCTTCCCCAACCCAATTAAAAGCGCTATTGGATAAAGGAATACTGATACAGGAAAAAAGAAACGCCGACCGGTTACCTGCAGGACCCAAACAAATTTCCCTGCCATTTACCCTCACCCCGATTCAGCAAAAAACTTTCAATCAGATTCAGCATTCATGGAAAGAGCAATCTGTTTGTCTCTTGCATGGAGTAACCTCGAGTGGAAAAACGGAGATATATACTTCCCTTATTCCTGAAGTGTTGGAAAAGGGACAACAAATATTATATATGCTTCCTGAGATTGCTTTGACCACTCAAATTATCAGGAGGTTACAGCAATCACTGGGAGGTTATGTATGCGTATATCATTCCCGTTTCAATGCGAATGAACGAGTAGAAATCTGGAACCGCGTTAAATCAGGGGAACCAGTGGTGGTATTGGGCGCACGTTCCGCATTGATGTTACCCTTTCAACAACTTGGCCTGATCATTTGTGATGAGGAACATGATGCTTCCTATAAACAACAAGACCCTGCCCCCCGCTACCATGCAAGAGATGCGGCCATCTATCTTGCTCATCTTTGTGGTGCCCGCGTACTGTTAGGCAGCGCTACGCCCTCCCTCGAAAGTTATACGCATGCATTTCAAAAAAAATACGGACTGGTCACTTTGAGTGAACGTTTCAACCAATTACAATTACCTCCCATCGAAGTGATTGATTACCGAAAAACAGCTAAATCAGCAGCAGAAGACAGAATAGTCACACCTGCGCTTAGAGATGCGATTGCTGCAAGTATATCAAAAGGGGAGCAGGTGATTCTTTTTCAAAACAGAAGAGGTTATGATCCTTACCAGGTTTGTCAGACCTGTGGTTGGATTCCGGGCTGCAAGGATTGTAATGTTAGTCTGACTTATCACAAATTCAAACATCGATTGATCTGCCATTATTGCGGGCAGCAATATGCCCCGGTAACGGTTTGTGCAGCCTGCGGCATGCATGATTTTTCAAAAAGAAATTTTGGGACCGAGAAGGTGCAGGAAACCATCACCGAACTATTCCCGGAGGCAAGGGTGGCACGAATGGACCAAGATGCTGTGAGGGGTAAACACCAACATGACAGCTTGATACGGGAATTTGAAAATCATCAATTAGATATCCTGATAGGAACCCAGATGGTAGTTAAAGGACTGCATTTTGAAAAGGTAAACCTGGTGGGTATTCTGGATGCTGATGCCCTGCTACAATTTGCCGACTTCCGTGTAAATGAACGGGCTTTTCAACTCATAGAACAAGTGAGTGGACGAGCAGGCAGATCGGATGGTGGCGGACTCGTTCTGGTTCAGGCAGGACAGATTCAGCATCCGGTATTGCGGTGGGTTCAATCACATGATTATGCAGGTTTCTACCAGGATGAATTAGAGAAGAGAAAGGAATTTGGTTATCCGCCATTTACCCGACTAATCAGAATTTATTGTAAGCACCGGGAAGATGCAATAGCAGGAGATGCCGCCAGACTTTTACATGATAACCTGAAAAAATTACCCGGTTGTAAGGTTTTGGAACCTACCCCACCCCCTGTTAATCGGGTGAGAAATCAATTTATATGGGAATTGCTGATAAAAATACCCAGGGAGGGATCAAACTTGGGAAATATTAAACAAGCTATTGCAAAGTTTATATTGGCCGTTCAAACGAATTCTTCTTACGCCCGGGTGCGCATTTACGCTGACGTAGACCCGGTTTAACAGGTATGGCCCGGATCGTCTCTAAACAAGAAAAAAATAATATCTACATAAAAAAAGAGGCTGCCAAATGGCAGCCTCTTGAATTTCAATCAGAGTGAGATTAGAAGCGAG
>JBIIRN010000147.1:0-5139 GCA_044341525.1 Sediminibacterium sp.
AGTGGGGTGCTTATGATTATAAGCAATCTGAAGATGTACTGCGTGTGCCTGCCAAAGTTGGAAAGGCTGCCAGTTCAAGTGAAAGATTGACTTATACCATCACTAAAGATGGACGTGTTGCCCTTAATTGGGGAACAATGGAAGTAGCCTTCAACGTGCAATAAATACATATTTTAATTTAAACCATCGGATCCGGTCCCGGTTCCGGTGGTTTTTCATTTCAGGTAATTCGCAACATGGTTCAAGCGTATCATTTTCTGGCCAGCTGGCAGCTTTTCCCGGAGAAATGTCAGTTTCAAAACGGACTAACCCCGAAAAGTGGTCAGTATCGGATTGAGAGCATTCGAAATGGTCATGCACTTAGCATCAGCTCCAATTGGGTAAGTCTGGATAATGAGGCGTTCTATAGCCAATATGAACTAATTCCCGATAACCAACCCCAGACCTTACCTGATAGCGGGGTTGCCGATAGCGTTTCCGGACAGATTACTGACTCCTCCACCCTTCAAATAATTTTATATAAAGAAGGCAATCAAGTACTTAAAGTATTACACGAAATAATGCCTAATGGGTATTTGAAAATCAGTTATTTGGGTAAAAATAATCAAGGTGATGATTATACCAATACCGAGATTTATCACAAACAAATGAGTGTATTGCCCTATGCTTCTTCTCTGGGAAGCGTAGCCATTCGTCCGACCAATGAGGGAGTCATAAAGTACAAAGCATTGGCAGCAATGGAAGAGCAGACCCAGATGCACCTGGACCAGATCAGGGAACAAATTGAATTACTGGCACGTCAGGCACAAGAAATCAGGAAAAGGAAGGAACTCAGCTGGATGATCTATGAGTCCAAACTTTCCTTCCAGCCACAAATCGGTCATACCTATCACTTGTATGAAAAGAAAGATGGTACCCATATTCTTTCACTGGTAGCACCCAACGAGTGGGGAGGTGCAGGACCATTTAAGGCATTTGTTTCTTCGGTTAAATTATTAGCCGATCATACCTGGGTAGAAATAGCAGCGCAGTAATTACGAAACAGATTAAGAATAAAGACTGTTCAGGCTCCCCCCTTTTACAAATAATCTTTCAATTCTTTTCTCAATCAACGGATCCATCTCTACAGCAGGAGCATGGTGGGGTTTGATACGGGCGTCGATAATCAGTGGCCCCCTGCAACCAAAATGTTTGTGGCGATAGAATGAATCAATACCATGAATATCGTGGGAAGGATTGCATCGGGTAAATGAAACCCAAAGAAAATTTCGCAAAGTTTGTGCAGTAAAACCGGCATCATCACACCATATCAATAATGGGATTTCTGTATTCCGATTTTCGTGCTGGAGCCATACCTGTGTGGCCTCAGCTATCCATTTTTCGGCTTCCACCTGACCGATATATGATTTTGTTTGGAAGGCCACAATACCTGGCATAATCAGTTTTGCCTGCTGCACATCCGGGCAACGGCCCAGCCAATCCGGCACTTCGGTAGATAGCTTTCTTTTCTCTTCGCCGTATGCTGCTATCACCAATTTACTTCCGCTGTTCAATCCTGTGCCTGAGTAATCGAGGGTATCCATGGTTGTCTCTGTGTAGAAGTGGAGGTCCCTCTCCCAATCTACTCTTTCCAACATGAACTGGAAAAAAGGAGAGATAGATCTCGTATGGATATGTGCGGGTGTACCGGCCGTAATGAAGAGAAACTTAGCAAGACTTAGCTGTCCCGTTCCGAGAATATGGTTGGCAATGGTCAATAATTCAGCCGGCCGGGATGTGGGGGCATAGGGTGTATATCGTTCACTGCCGATGGCCAGCAAAAGCGGATGGACCCCGGCTGCATCTACAGCATGCACCTCCTTTAATCCGGGTATCTCAGTAGAAACGGCATCGCCGGTTATCTCATGTATCAGATGTCCGAAACTGGTATCTTCCTGCGGTGGTCTTCCCACAACGGTGAAGGGCCAAATGGCATTGTTCCTTGCATATACTTTGTGCACCCGCATGACAGGAAATGAATGTTGTAAACTATAATAACCCAGGTGATCTCCAAAGGGTCCTTCGGGTTTTACGTCACCCGGATATACTTCACCCGTAATCACGAAATCGGCATCACCACTAATACAGAATCCATCTTCATATCGATACCTGAATCTTCTTCCCCCTAAAATGCCCGCAAAGCTCATTTCACTCATTCCCTCCGGTAAGGGCATAACAGCTGCCACCGTATGTGCCGGTGGTCCACCCACAAAGCAACTCACTTTCAAGGGTTGACCGGCAGCATTGGCTTTGGTTTGGTGCACTCCGATTCCTCGGTGTAACTGATAATGCAGACCAATTTCTTCGTTGGTTACATACTCATTGCCCGTCAGCTGGATTCGATACATACCCAGGTTAGAATGGGCAATGCCGGGTGTATCGATATCCTCCGAATAAACCTGTGGCAGGGTAACAAAAGCACCACCATCCATTGGCCAGTGATGGATCAGGGGGAGGTTGGAAATATTGATTTCCCGGGCCATGACAGGAGCACTGCCCCGGCTTCGCAGGGGAAGCGCATTGAGTGCAGACCAACCGGCAGAAAGATGCTGTAAAGGATGTTTGAGTGCCTCCATGGGTCGGTTGCGCAACTCAATCAATCTTTGTACTGTTTCCAGTGTTTCGCGGAAAATAAATTTACTTCTTTCGAGGGTACCGAAAATATTAGAGGCCGCGCGAAAATGTGAACCCTTTACGTTTTCGAATAAAAGGGCAGGACCATTCAAAGCAAATACACGTTCATGGATAGCTGCCATTTCCAGATAGGGGTCAACTTCCTCGCGTACACGTATCAGGTGACCGTTTTTTTCTAGATCCAGCAGGCAATCTTCAAGAGAAGTGTAAGGCATTCTGCAGTATTATTGAGTAGCAAGCGATTGAATACGCCAACCGCCTGATAAGGCGCACAAAATTAAAGCAAAGCAACCACCCCATCAAAAGCAACTACGGAGGAAAAGGTTGTAATTTTGTATCATGACCCAATTAAGTGTCAATATCAATAAAATTGCTACCCTTCGCAATAGTCGGGGGGGTAATAACCCGGACCCGATCCGGATGGCACTGGATGCAGAACGTTTTGGGGCGGATGGCATAACAGTGCATCCTCGTCCCGATGAAAGGCATATTCGCTATGCGGATGTCAGGGCCCTGAAAAAAGTGTTGACCAAAGAGCTTAATATAGAGGGAAATCCTTTAGAACCCCGATTTACGGAATTGGTACTGGAAGTAAAACCTGCGCAGGTAACTCTGGTACCTGATGCAGGAGCTCAATTGACCAGTGATCATGGCTGGGATACACAAGCTCAGCAGTCATTGTTACGGGAGCTGATACATCCTTTCCGTTCAGCCGGTATTCGTGTTTCCGTTTTTATTGATCCACAACCGGGGATGGCTGCGGGTGCCAAAGCTGCAGGTGCCGACCGCATTGAATTGTACACAGAAACCTATGCCCGCGCTTATGCGGAAGGAATGGCTGCTGATGTGATCCGTTCTTTCCAATCCGCAGCTGAGGAAGCGCATGAGATCGGGTTGGGAATCAATGCCGGTCATGACCTTGATTTACATAACCTTGCCTATTTCTTCCAGCATATTAAAAACTTAGACGAAGTAAGTATCGGACATGCCCTGGTGGCTGATGCCTTATATTATGGCTGGCAGAATACGATACAATTGTACCAGCGTCAGTTAGGTAAATAGCTAAGTTTTTCTGTCTTTCAGATTCCCTTCGTATTTTAATGAAAATTTTCGCATGCTAAAACCTTTGTTGGTTCTGAGTTGCCTGTTGCCTGTATATCTCATGGCACAATCGCCCACTCCCCTTCCACCGATACCCACCCCTCAGCAGCTGGCATGGCATGAAAAAGAATTTTATCTCTTTATTCACTTTGGTCCGAACACCTTTACCAATAAGGAATGGGGTGAGGGAAATGAAGATCCTTCCATTTTTAATCCCACCGAATTGGATTGTGGGCAATGGGTGAATATTGCTCGTTTAGCCGGCGCTAAGGGGATTATTTTAACAGCCAAACACCACGATGGATTTTGTCTTTGGCCCAGTAAGTACAGCACCCATACAGTTCGGGAAAGTAAGTGGATGAACGGGAAGGGTGATATTGTCAAACTCTTATCGGAAGCATGCAGAAAGGCAGGATTAGACATGGGAGTTTATCTCTCTCCTTGGGACAGGAATCATCCGGATTATGGTACAGAAAAATACAATGATATCTATTTGCTTACCATGAAGGAATTGTTGACGCAGTATGGAAACTTCTTTGAACTCTGGTGGGATGGGGCAAATGGAGAGGGTCCCAACGGAAAAAAACAGGTCTATGATTTCAAAAGATTTGAAGACGCTGCCTTTCGCTGGCAGCCCAACATCATTATCTTCAGCGATATCGGTCCATCGATTCGCTGGTGTGGAAATGAAAATGGCATCATCAACCCTACCAACTGGAATTTATTGGATACCGCCGGTTTTAAACGTGGAGAAGGAAGTCCGGCAATGGATACATTGAACCGGGGAAACGTAAATGGTAAACATTGGATGCCTGCTGAAGCAGATGTATCTATTCGGCCGGGTTGGTTTTATCATCCTGAACAGGATCAACAGGTCAAATCGCCTGAAACTCTTTTCAAGCTTTACTTGCAATCAGTAGGTAATGGAGGTAACCTATTATTAAACGTACCTCCTGATCGGCGGGGTAAATTTCATCCGGCTGATTCCGCCGCTTTGGTCGGCTTTCGGGCCCTGCGGGAAAATGCTTTTCAAAGGAATTTAATGAAAGGAGCTACTATCCGTTCCAATCAAAAATCAGCCCAACCCCTTCAATATTTATTAGATAGCGATAACAATACCTGGTGGATGGGAAATGGATCTCAGCCGCTGGAATTAGAGGTTCAGTTGAAATCAAGTACCCGATTGAACACCCTGGTACTGGAGGAAATGATTGCTTACGGACAGCGAATTCAGTCATTCCAAATTGAAGCAATGATCAATGGCAATTATCAGACAGTTTTCACCGGTACCACCATCGGCAGAAAAAAAATAGCAATTTTTCAGGAGGTTGAGACGAACCGACTTCGGCTGAAGATCAATGCGGC
>JBIIRN010000148.1:0-5133 GCA_044341525.1 Sediminibacterium sp.
TTTTCTTTGTCCAGCATTTCACGGTAGTCGGTATAGACTTTTGCTTTTGGGTACCTTTTGCGGCTGAGGGCTGTTTGTCTGCTATCGACATCACAGAGGAAGCCGATTTCTGCTTTGCCACTCTGATAAAAATTCCAGAGATCACTTTCGCCTTTTCCTCCTGCTCCAACACCAGCAACAATAAGTTTATCACTGGGGGCAGTAAATCCTCTTCCCAACACATGGCGGGGAATGATATAAAATCCTGCTGCAGTGAGTGCAGCATTGCGGATAAAATTTCTACGGGATTGAGCGGACTGGGCTGTCAAGTCTTTTTTTTTCATAATGCAATTTAGTTGGCATGTTTTCGGGCTATGAATGTAACTATTTTAACAATAATTCGGTGACAGTCCGGTTGGTTTTTATGGAGAATTTCAGGGGGCTTTCAGGAAGGAATCGGCAACTTTTAGGGTGGACGCCTGTTATTAAGTAACTTGTACTTTAAATTCTCTTCTCATGGATTTTTCTTCCCTCCAAAATATGCGCCGCTATTTTGAAAGCGGTATTACGCTGCCCTATGCATTTCGCAAGGAACAACTGCTGGCCCTCAAACGATCCATTGAAGCGCATGAAGAAGAAATTTATGAGGCACTTCGGTCGGATCTTAACAAGAGTAAGGAGGAGGCTTTTGCCAGTGAGAATGGACTGACGCTAACAGATCTCAATGAATCGTTGCGGCATTTGAAAGAATGGATGACGCCTGAATTGGTTTCTACTGCACTTTTTAATATGCCTTCTCGCAGTTATATCCGGCGGGAACCATTGGGAGTAGTTTTGATTGTTGCTCCCTGGAATTATCCCTTTCAGTTATCATTTACGCCTCTGATTGGTGCCTTGGCCGCGGGAAATTGTGTGGTGGTGAAGCCCAGTGAGTTTGCTCCGGCAACTTCAGAAGTGATCGGAAGAATTATTAAAAAGACCTTTCCGCCTGAGTACGTAATGTTTGTGGAAGGAGAAGGCGCCAGTGTTATTCCGGAATTGATGAAAGCCATTCGGTTTGATCATATATTTTATACCGGCAGTACCCATGTGGGTAAAATCATGTACCAGAAAGCAGCAGAGCAATTGATTCCGGTAACCTTAGAGTTGGGAGGGAAGAGTCCGGCTGTAATTGAGAAAGATGCCAATCTTTCTGTGTCGGCCCGACGAATTACTTTAGGTAAGTTCATGAATGCCGGTCAAACCTGTATTGCCCCGGATTATGTGTTGGTGCCGGAAGACAAGTTACAGTCTTTCACTGCCGAGATGAAAAAGAGCATTGATCAATTTTATGGAAAGGATGTAGCGGCATCTGCGGATTATGGACGAATTATAAATCAAAAACAGTTTGACCGGCTAAGTACTTATCTTCACTCCGGTACAGTATTATCGGGTGGGCAGACCAATCGGGAGCAGTTATACATTGAGCCTACTTTAATGACGGATATTTCTTTGGATGCGCCGGTGATGCGGGATGAAATTTTCGGGCCTATTTTGCCTCTTATTCCCTACAGTACCCGGGAGCAGGCACGAGAGATTATTGCCCGCAATCCGAATCCGCTGGCATTTTATGTTTTTACTGATTCAAAGGCGAATGCCACTTACTGGCTCGATGCAGTGCCTGCCGGTGGGGCTTGTGTGAACAATGCTAACCTGCATTATGCCAATCTGGAATTACCTTTTGGTGGCAGGGGCAACAGTGGTATTGGTAGTTATCATGGCCGACAGAGTTTTATTACTTTCTCACACGCGAAATCGGTAATGAAAACGCCTACCTGGTTTGATCCTGATATCAAGTATCCTCCTTATAAAGGGAAATTGTGGTTATTGAAGACGCTGTTGAGGTAGGAATTTTTCAATTGAAAATGAGAACCAATGCTCAGAAAATTATTATGGGTAACATTGATATTGGGTGTTTTTCTTTTGCTGGTAAAGCGGAAGAACATGACCTGGAAGCAATCCATTGTGCGGGTAGTATATCCGCTTTTTATGTTAAAGGATAAATTGTTTGGGAATTCGAACAGCATAATGACCAATTCCGGACAAAAGGTTCCGACGGTTTCTTTTTATTCACTGCAAGCAAAGAGTGGCAGGGGAGAGACGATCGATTTTGGCACGTTGAAAGGGAAGCAGGTATTGGTGGTGAATTCAGCGAGTGATTGTGGTTATACACCGCAGTATGAAGAACTGGAGGCCTTGCATCAGAAATATCCTCAGTTGGTGATTTTAATATTTCCGGCCAATGATTTCAAGCAACAGGAAAAGAAAGGGGATGCGGAGATTGAGCAGTTTTGCAAGATTAATTATGGGTTAACTATTCCGCTGATGTCGAAAGTCAGTGTTGTGAAGGGTCCTGAGCAGCATCCTGTATTTCAGTGGTTAAGTGATGCCGGGCAGAATGGTTGGTGCAAGCGGGCCCCGGTTTGGAATTTCAGTAAGTACCTCATCAACAAAGAGGGAGTGCTCACTCATTTTTTCCGGCCTTCCGTATCGCCATTGTCAGAGGAGTTATTAAGAGAGATTTTACCTTAAGTAATTTATTTATATTTATCCCATGGCTGTTCAATTTCATCCGATACTCAATAAGCGTATTTTCTGGGATGTAGCTTTTGATCAATTAGATTATGAGGCTGATGCTGAGTTTGTAATTGTTCGTGTTTTTGAGCGAGGAGATGTCGATGATATTCGCAATTGTAGGAGATACTATGGTGATGAGCGGGTAGCAAGGGCACTATTGAATGCAAAGTTTCTTCCGGAGGTGACGCTGTATCTGGCGAGTGCCGTAATAGACAGGCCAATAAATGAATTCAGATGCTACACGTTGAGACAGTCGAATCCGGCACTTTTTCCCTATTAAGGAAATTAATGCAGATACCAGAGTTGAGCAATTTCGCCTTGGTTGGTGGTACGGCTTTGTCTTTGTTATATGGGCATAGAAAATCAATTGATTTGGATTTGTTTTCAACAGTTCCTTTTAATCCTGAAAGTGTAGTTGAAGCTTTAAAAAACAATTTTCCAGACAGTTTTGAAAATAGAACCAGTAACCCGCGTATAGGTGTATTTTGTTTTATTGAAGACATTAAAACTGATTTTATTCATCATTCATATCCTCTCTTGCAACCTATGTTGCTGGAAGAGGGGGTGCGGTTGTTTTCAACAGAAGATATATTGGCAATGAAGGTGCAAGCGATATTCGGTAGAGCCAAAAAGAAAGATTTTTGGGATATTGCTGAATTGTTGCATCATTATTCTATTTCAGATTTAATAAGATGTCATGAGGAAAAGTATCGGCAGCAAAATTTGCTTATAAGTATACCACAGGCTATTACTTATTTTAAGGATGCTGATGAAAGCGAGGATCCGGTAAGTTTGAAAGGCGAGAACTGGGAACAGATAAAGAAGTTGATATCAGAAAAGGTGAGAATTTTTTTACAATAAATTAAATAGTCCATGGAAGTCCACCACCACACCCACCACCCCAAACGCTGGAAAGAATATTTCTGGGAGTTTTTTATGTTGTTTTTGGCAGTGTTCTGTGGCTTTATGGCCGAGATTCAGGTGGAGCATTATGTTGAGCAGCAGCGGGAAAAGAGGTATATGCTTTCCCTTAAAGATGAATTGGTGGTTGACACGATGAAGTTTGCAACATCACTTGCACAGGTGAAGGAAATACATCCTTTATTAGATTCGTTTTATAATAATTTGAAAAATCTTAAAGAATATAACTATTCGTTAAAGGGAAAATGGAATGTTTATATAAATGAAACAACAGTCACTTATTTACCAGCGCTTACTACAATACTCCAAATAAAAAACTCAGGAAATCTTCGGTTGATAAAAAATCATGAATTATTGAGGGAAGTAATTTTATATGAAGCAATGGTGTTGAATCGATATGCGGTGATTGCACAAACTGTTCAAAATGCCAAAGAAAAGATTTATGATTTCGAAGACAAGTATTGTAGTTATGATGATTTCAGTATTTCTTTATCAAATGATTTAAAGCAAACAAAATATGGCATCGCTAATCCTAAATTGATTTATGAAATGCCGGTTATTACAAAAGACGCGGTTGTCTTGAATGAGTTTGCGAATTTGGCAGTTAATTATAAAGGTAGATTAAGGGGATATGTAGATCAGGTTAATGTGGTTAATGAGCAGGCCAAAAAGCTAATTAAGTTGATAAACGAAGTATATCATATACAATAGTGGCTGCAATACCATACAAACTTAATTTTTTTATCATCAGCTATCTTATCTAAAAATAAATCAGAGGTCGCTCAATAATTATTTTATGGAAGTCCACCACCACACCCACCACCCCAAACGCTGGAAAGAATATTTCTGGGAATTTTTTATGTTGTTTCTGGCAGTGTTCTGTGGGTTCTTGGCAGAATATCAGCTAGAGCATCAAATTGAAAGAGACAGAGAAAAGCAATTTATCAAATCGTATATTGATGATCTCATTTTAGATACCCTGGCAATCAACAGCAACGTGCAGTTTCGGGAGAGTAAGGAAGCTCAATTAGACTCCCTCGTTTATTTTTTTCGAGAGGGCAAGATTCGAGGATATGAGAATGATCTTTACTATCTCGGCAGAAGGTTGCCAAGAACTTTGTATGTACAGTTTAGTGATAAAACATATTCTCAACTAAAATATTCTGGCTCCTTCAGGCTAATCAGGAAACAGGCAGTTGTTGATTCAATCCTAAACTATCAAAAATTAGTTGATCTGGTGCTGCACCAGCAAGAAGATGAACAAACTGAAAGAAGATCTTTAAGTCCTCATTTGGCAAAAATTTTCAATCCTTATATATTTACTCAAATGTTGAATGACCGCAATGGAATAGATCGGCCGGTAAATAATCCCCCACTTCGATCTTATGATACTTCTCTCCAACAAGATTTAGCATTCTATATAAATCAGATCCAGGGAAGTACGATTAGTTTAAAATTGCGACTTAATCTCTTAAAAGAAAAAGCAAAACAGAACATAGTTTTTTTGAGAAAAGAGTATAGGTTAGAATGAATAATTTTCTAAGCTTTGATGATCAAATCTAAAATATAATCTCATAAATTTTTATGGAAGTCCACCACCACACCCACCATCCCAAG
>JBIIRN010000203.1:0-4042 GCA_044341525.1 Sediminibacterium sp.
GCTTTTTCGTTGAAAAGAGCTGCTATGCGGGCGGCCTGCCGGTAACAAAACAAAAAAATCCGATACAACAGCATAGGGGAGTTAAAATGTGAAAATAGTCAATAAAATCAGAAAGAATGGTCCTTGTGACGACCGGGACTTGCAATGGGTTATTTATAGTAATTTTGCCGCTTTAATACAGAAGGCACATGCGTCCTATACAGATGGTTGATACTAAAAATCAATACCTGCACATCAAGGCCGAGGTAGATGCTGCTATTCAGGAGGTACTGGATAGTGCCGCCTATATCAATGGCAAATGGGTGAAGGATTTTTCGGCAGAACTTGGTACCTATTTAGGTGGGGTGCACACCATTCCTTGTGCCAACGGCACCGATGCCCTGCAAATCGCAATGATGGCGCTCGGACTAGAGCCGGGAGATGAAGTGATTACGCCTTCTTTCACTTATATAGCAACTACTGAAGTAGTGGCCTTATTGCGCCTAAAGCCCGTTTTTGTTGAAGTGGATCCCCATACTTTTTGCATGGATCCCGAGGCCCTAAGAAAAGCCATTACCCCGAAAACCAAAGCCATTGTTCCGGTACATTTATATGGACATGCTGCTCCGATGGATGAAATTCTTCAGATCGCACGTGAGCATGGACTCTATGTCATCGAAGACAATGCCCAGGCCATTGGGTGTGATTATACCTCTGCTGACGGAAATGTTTACAAGACCGGTACCATGGGCAACATCGGCACGACTTCTTTTTATCCCAGTAAGAACCTGGGAGCATTTGGGGATGGGGGAGCTATTTTCACGCGGGATGCAGAGCTGGCGCATCAGTTGAACATGATTGCCAATCACGGACAACAAAAGCGGTACTACCATGAAAGGGTGGGATGTAATTCGAGACTTGATTCTGTTCAGGCGGCCATATTGCGCATCAAACTGAAACACCTGGATGCTTATAACCAGGCAAGACAGCGAGTAGCTCAATACTATAACCAGGCATTCGCCGGGCACCCCAAAATTCAGACTCCGGTGGTAGCGCCTTATAGTTCACATGTCTTTCATCAGTATACCCTGATCATTCAAGATGCTGATCGTGATGCACTGGCCAAATACCTTTCGGATAACCAGATTCCTTCTATGATTTATTATCCCGTTCCCGGTCATCGCCAGCCCATGTTTGCGGGTAATCAGACCGTTCATCCGGATATGCCGGTAACGGACTGGCTAACGGAACGGGTAATTTCTTTGCCGGTTCATACTGAAATGGAGGAGGAACAATTGGAATGGATTACACGACACGTTAATAATTTCCTTAGCTAAAAATATATTTCATGAAAATTGCAGTTGTTGGTACCGGTTATGTAGGATTGGTTACAGGTACTTGTTTTGCTGAAACTGGCAACAAAGTAATCTGTGTAGACATTGATGCGAATAAAGTAAAAAAGCTGAGTAGTGGTGAGATTACTATCTATGAACCCGGACTGGAGAAGATATTTTTAAGGAACCTGCGGGAAGGCAGACTACAATTCACGACCAGTCTGGCGGAAGGAATAAAGGAAGCACAGATTATTTTCCTGGCATTGCCTACCCCTCCGGGTGCTGATGGCTCTGCCGATTTGCGATTTGTTTTGGGGGTGGCCGCTGATTTGGGTGGATTATTGAATGACTATAAAGTGATTGTCGATAAGAGTACCGTTCCGGTGGGAACGGCTGAAAAGGTGCATGCAGCCATTGCAGCGCGGTACAAGGGTGACTTTGATGTGGTAAGTAATCCCGAATTTCTTCGGGAAGGAGTAGCGGTGGATGATTTCATGAAACCGGATCGGGTTGTGATCGGCACTACCTCAGAACGGGCCCGTCAAATCATGAGTGATTTGTATGCCCCCTTTGTTCGCCAGGGTAATCCGGTAATTTTCATGGATGAAAAATCAGCGGAGTTAACCAAGTATGCTGCGAATTCTTTTCTCGCGACTAAAATATCATTCATGAATGAAATTGCACAGTTGTGTGAGCGAATGGGGGCTGATGTGGATATGGTACGCAGGGGTATCGGAAGTGATGAACGAATTGGGAAAAGATTTTTATTCCCCGGCATAGGGTATGGAGGTAGCTGTTTTCCAAAAGATGTGCAGGCACTGATTCATTCAGCCGAAGAAGTAAACTATGATTTTAGTATACTCAAGGCGGTAGAAGCGGTGAATGAGCGGCAGAAAAAACATTTACTGCCTAAGATCATGCGTTATTTTAACAATAATCTGAAAGGGGTACGACTTGCCTTATGGGGTTTGGCCTTTAAGCCCAATACCGATGATATCCGTGAGGCACCTGCCCTTCACCTGATTGAGGCGTTGACTAAGGAAGGTGCACAGATTATGGCTTTTGATCCTGAAGCCATGAACAATGTAAAAAGATTATTAGGCGATGTCATTGAATATGCTGCTAATCCCTATGCAGCACTCGACGGAGCCGATGCTCTGGTGATTGCGACTGAGTGGAGTGAATTCAGAACACCTGATTTCGATCGCATTTCTCAGACCATTAAAAACAAAGTGATCTTCGATGGAAGAAATTTGTTTGATGTAAAACAGATGAAAAGTCTCGGATACCATTATGAGAGTGTAGGTCGCGGCACAGACCCTGCCTAATAAAAAGTATGTTATGAAAAGAGTATTGATTACCGGCGCAGCCGGATTTCTGGGATCACATCTTTGTGAACGTTTTATAAAGCAGGGTTATCATGTGATAGGCATGGATAACCTCATCACGGGTGATTTGCGCAATATTGAACACTTGTTCCCCTTAACACAGTTTGATTTTTATCACCACGATGTTTCCAAATTCATTCATGTCAGCGGCCCTTTAGATTATATACTTCACTTTGCTTCCCCTGCCAGTCCGATAGATTATTTAAAAATACCCATACAAACCCTCAAAGTAGGGGCGTTGGGAACGCATAATTGTCTGGGATTGGCCAAGGAAAAGAAAGCGACGATTCTCGTTGCATCTACCAGCGAAGTATATGGAGATCCACTGGTACATCCGCAAAATGAAGATTACTGGGGTAATGTGAATCCGGTGGGACCTCGCGGTGTGTATGATGAGGCCAAGCGCTTTATGGAATCTATCACCCGGGCTTACCATACTTTTCATGGCGTTGATATTCGTATCGTGCGCATCTTTAACACGTATGGACCCCGGATGCGGCTCAATGACGGACGAGCTCTGCCTGCTTTCATCGGACAGGCACTGCGGGGTGAAAACCTGACTGTATTTGGTGATGGTAGTCAAACCAGGTCATTTTGTTATGTAGACGATTTGATTGAAGGCATATATCGATTGCTCATGAGCAATTATACCATGCCTGTTAATATTGGTAATCCGCATGAAATTTCACTGCTGGAGTTTGCCCAGGAAGTATTAAAGCTAACGGGTTCACAGGTAAAAATCGAATTCAGGGACTTACCGGTGGATGATCCCAAGCAGCGGAGACCTGATATTACCCGCGCCAGAGAAATACTAGGATGGCAGCCAACGGTTGACAGAGCCAAGGGTTTACAAATTACATATGATTATTTCCGCTCCCTGCCCAAGGAGGAGTGGAGTAAAAAGCCGAAAGAATTCTAATCTTTTCAAATGCAGGTGAACAGAGAGCATGCACCTATAGTAGTTACAGGCGGATCCGGACAACTGGGTCAGGAACTGCGTATTGCCTTTTCAAGCGGTTCTATTCATCGCCCTGTTATTTTCACCGATCGGGAAGAACTTGATCTCTCTAAGCCGGAACAATTCGAAGTTTTTTTTAGTACGCACCAGCCGGCCTATTTCATTCACGGAGGTGCCTATACAGCTGTTGATAAGGCAGAGGAAGAAAAAGAACTTGCCTATCTGATCAATGCCACCGCTACCGGAGAAATTGCCCGATTATGTAAAATTCATGGTACTAAGTTGATTTATGTTTCAACGGACTATGTATTCAATGGTACAGGAACATCGCCCTATCAGACGGGTGATACAACTTCACCTGTGAATCATTATGGATATACCAA
>JBIIRN010000150.1:0-5116 GCA_044341525.1 Sediminibacterium sp.
AAAATCCCCACACCTATCGAAAGACAAAAATTTATCTTCTTTGCAGAGAATGGTCCGAGCGAAGCGAGGACAATCCCTTCATCATTTCGCGAAATAAAAAATGGCAAGGGCGGAGCCCGGACATTTTATTTTCCTGGTAGGTCAGCCGCCAGAGTCAGACTTTCATCCCGTTGCTCGATTAGCCCCACAAAACTTATCGTTTTTCTTAATACCTTAGAGGGAATATCCCTCTTGTATGAAAAATAAGCTACTCATCATCCCAGCTGTAGTAACTATGGTGGGAATCGGTATATTGGTTAAAAAGAATGGTTGGCATTTTTGGAAGGAGAAGACCCTAAAAGAACAATGGCTGGAGAAAAAGGCCGAGGGAGAAGAAGATGAAGAAGAAAATCATCAAAAGCGGGCAGAAATGCAAATAGCCCGGTGGCAATATGAATACGAAATCTTAAAAGACCCTAAAACAGGCAAGATTCCCAGAAATGCTTACAGTGATGAAATGAGACAAGCCATGAGTCTCCCCGTTTCAGGAGAATCCGGTTCCATACAAAATGGGATTGCAACCTTTGGCGAAAATACCCCCTCGAATAATGTCTATTTAAAAGCCGGACCCAATAATATTGGTGGCAGAACCCGAGCATTTGTTTTGGACAAAAGATTCAATGGTACCACCAACCAGGTTATAATTGCGGGATGTGTCAGTGGAGGTATCATGCGTTCTGCTGACGGTGGTGCCACCTGGACCCTCGTTACCCCTTCCTCCCAAATTCATAGCTTAACTGCCCTGGCACAAGATCCCAGAGCAGGAAATGAAAATACCTGGTATGCAGGATCAGGAGAATCACTGGGCAATTCTGCTTCAGCAAGTGGAGCATTCTTCTTTGGAAATGGAATTTTTAAATCAACCGATAACGGACTTAGCTGGACCCCATTAACTAGTACACAATCAACCGTTGAATCTTTCAATAGCGCATTTGACATCATTCACAAAATTGTAGTTCACCCCATCACCGGAGATGTTTATGTGGCAGGCCAAAATACAATTCAACGTTCACAAAATGGAGGTACCACCTGGACCCCCGTGAAAGGTACATTGGGTGGAAATACTGCAACAGGAAATACAGATATCGTTATAAAAGCAGATGGTTCAAAAATTTATGCTGCTTTTCACCTGAAAAATACTACCGATCGGGGCGTATGGGAATCCGCCACTGGCAATGTTGATTCATGGACTGCCATAGCGGGAAATACGGCTGATGTACCTGCCGGATTTAAACAAAATACAGGATCCTCGAACTGGGGACGAATCTTGATGACATTGGCTCCCTCCAATAACAATATCCTATATGTAATGTATGAGAATGGAAGCACTGTTGGCGCCACCACCGCTGAAGCTGATTTGTTCAAATTAGAAATCGCAGGTACAAATTATCAATGGACCAATTTATCTGCCTTTATGCCTACTGGTACGGGTAATTTGGGGGGTATGAAACTTCAAGGGGGATATAATATGACCCTGGCTGTTAAACCGGATGATCCCAATATGGTTTTTGTTGGTGGAACCAATTTATATAGATCGCTGAATGGATTTACATCCACCAGTACAACTTCAACGATAGGGGGATATACCAACAATAATTCACATCCCGATATGCATGGTTTGATTTTTGATCCGACCAATCCTAAAAAAGTATATTCCTTTAATGATGGCAGTATACAGATATCAAATGACATAACAGCTACTACTGTGGCATGGAATTATATCAAAAACTATCAGACCCTTCAATACTACCATGTGTCTATTGATCCTGAAACAGGGAAAAATAATTTCCTGGGCGGTGCGCAGGATAATGGCACCTGGTACCGCGATGCCTCATTAAACTTTGGAACAAGACCTCCGGACAGACCGGGAATTGATGATTATATAGATTTGTTTGGGGGAGATGGCGTTGGAGTTGATATTGCCAATATCAGTGCCGGTAAACAACTGATTTATTTTGGAGTTCAACTCGGTGAAATATTTCGTGATGAAGTATTAGACTATGTAAACTATCCCGGGGCAAGGATTAGACCAAGAGTGACTGAGTTGATATCCAATCCCGGTGGTGGTTGGGGTGATTTTGTAACCTATTTCAAATTGAGTAATTCCAATTCCGAAGTATTGTTCTATGCCAATTACTATAATTTGTTCCGAACTACCTCTGCCAGTACAGTAGATAGTACCACCTGGACCAAAATGACCGGAGTAGCCAGTGCCACAGACAACGGTACCGGTACCCCTGTCTCTATCAGAACCATTGACTTTTCATGGGGGCCCTATCTGAGTACACATGCCTTATTTTATGGCACCAACTCAGGAAAAATATTTAGACTCGACGATTATATCAATGCCAGTCCATCGACAGCTCCTGTTGATATAACGCCGACAGGTCTTTCAGGTAACGTAATTGATATTGCAGTAAATCCGAATAATGACAATGAAATAATGGCGGTAGTATCTAACTACAATGTGACGAGTATCTGGTGGACCTTTAATGCTAAATCTTCGAAACCAAGCTGGTCGAATGCAGAAGGGAATTTGACTTCACCTTCTGTTCGTTCCTGTGTTATTGCACCAAAATTAGAAAACGGGTTACCGGTTACCGAGTATTATGTGGGTACTTCTGTCGGACTTTTTACAACAGCCAGTATTGGAAAAACCCTGGGTAACGGTGGAACCATCACCTGGTCAAGGGAAAGTCCCTCTCTCTTGAATTATGCAGTCATCAGTTCGCTGGATTATCGCCCGGCAGATAATACCCTGCTGATTGGAACCCACGGCAATGGCATGTATTATACAACCATAGGTTCTCCGAATTTTACGCCTAACCTACCTACCGCATTGACAAATGCTACGTTGAATGACAAAAACTTTATCAAAATATACCCAACAGTAAGCAGTGGGAATTACCAGTATGGTCAAGGTACCATCGCAGGAATCAAATCGATGCAGGTACAAGTATTTAATTTATTGGGACAACGGGTGTATAGCCAAACAGTAAATTACGGTGCGGGAAATATTCCATTGGGGCATTTAGCCGCCGGAAACTATGTAATTCAAATCACGAGTGATAATAAAAAATATCAAACCATTCAAAAAGTAATCAAAAAATAGTGCGTAAACCCATCTTTACAGGAATAATCATTTTTGCAGGTTTGTTCTGGTTCGCTGCAGCCATCGGCCAGTCCAGAACACCCTCTTTAAAGCTCAAAGCTTTTGAAAGAATTATATTGAGTGGGGTTGCTCCTAACCCTGTAATAAAAGTAGGTGACGAGGAGATAGCACCTGCAGCTTTGAATGTCCCTGCAGACTATTACATTTATCTGATATCCAGGAGAGTTCGAAATATCGTGATAGACCAGGTTTGGATCAAAAAGGAATCCTATTCAGCAAGGATCAGCAGGGTGACTTCAAAACAAGTAATATTAGAAAATGGCAAATATTCTGATACCCTTGTCAATTACACCAATGAGGCAATCTGGCAAATTAACATTCAGGAGAAAGACATAACAGGTATCCCACCGAAGAAAAATATTGCCAATCAGGTAGCCAACAACGAACTGGTAATTAGATTAAAAGATAGCAATGGTTCAATTTATACCCGAACTGTAAAAAAAATTACGCAATTAAAACCATTCGCCGGAATGTAACCCGGAAGCCGTTTTTATCTACCAAAAAAAAAGCATCCACTATGGTGGATGCTTGAAGGATCAGGTAATGAATGAGTTAATTTTCAGGATTCAACACAGCCACCATATCTGCTGAACTCAGTACTTTCTTGCACAACTGCTGCAATTGTTCGCTGGTTGCCTGCTGAACTTTTTCTGGAAAAGCCAGTAACCAGGCCGGATCGGTCTTTTCTATGAACGCTCCAGATAACTGACCGAGCCAGTAATCATTCAGTTTGATATTTTCTTTATACTGGATCTTTAAAGTTTCTTTTACTTTATCCAGATCTTTCTGCTCTACTCCTTTGTCTGCGATGTTATTGACAATTTCAAAGAATGCAGCCGTAAGTTTGTCTACATTTTCCGGTCCACAGGGGAATGAGGCACTGATGCTGTAGTTTTCATAGGGTCTCTTTTCGAGACTACCCCTGATGCCACCTCCATAAATTCCACCTAATTCCTCGCGCAATTTTTCAATGATCTTGATATTGATTACTTCACACAACATATTCAGATGGAGATTGGTTTCCTTATTAAAGGGTATTTCACCATTGTACTGAATCACTACAAAACTTTGTTTGGCTGCCCCCTTACTAACAACCAATTTGTTGGGTCCCTTAGCAGGACGTAGCCCAACATCTTTATAGTTATGCTCTACCTGTCGAGCCGGAAGACTCGCCACATAAGTAGTCAGCAACTTTTTCATTTTTTCTATTTCGATGTTCCCTACAAATGTAAAATGGAGTCCGTCAGCATTGCTAAACACCTGCTTGTAAATTTCCATGGCCCGATCAAGTTTGAGGGCATCATAGCTGGCCGCTGTTTCCATTCGGGGTGCCCACGGATGATTTCCGTATACTACTTTGTTCAGTGTATCTCTAAAATAATTCTGGGGAACAGACTTCATATTATCGATAAAACTCTTTTGCGAATTAACGAAAGTTTGAAAGAGTGCAGGATCTTTCCGGGGAGATGTGAAATAGAGATGTATTAACTGGAAAAAGGTTTCCAGGTCTTTGATGCTGGAAGATCCGTCTATCCCTTCATCACAGGCATTCATGTAAGGATTCACCGAAACAGTTTTACCGGCCAGTACTTTATCGAGATCCACCGGCGTAAAATCTTTTACCCCCATGGTTCGTACCAAGGCTGAAGCAAGTTGTGCATTCATCCGATCCTCCGCCGGAAATACCTGTGTTCCACCCCAGCGCCAGGCATCCATTTGAATCTCATCATTTTTGAAATCAGTTGATTTAAGCGTAACTGTAATTCCATTGCTTAAAGTCAGGTTCATGGTTCCCAATGCAGCATCAGTTGTCTCACTGATGATTTTACCCGGAACAGGTGTCTTATCTATTAAATTCTTAGCCAATTGTTTCTCCTGATAGGGCACTGCAGGCAATGCTCGGGC
>JBIIRN010000149.1:0-5116 GCA_044341525.1 Sediminibacterium sp.
GAATTGGGGCGATGGAACAACGGATTCATTAAAGAATCCTCTACACACTTTCGCGACAGAAGGCACCTTCAATATTCGCTATCGCCCAATAACTGATTATGGGTGTGTTGGTGACACTACCATCCCACTTATCATCACCGGTACACCCGTAGCTGCATTTACCATGACAGATTCACCTTGTCTGAATAAGACCCTTACCTTCAAAGACGCATCGTCTATCACAACGGGAAGTATGGTGAAGTGGTACTGGAATTTTGGAGACGGCACTTCAGATATCCAAACCACTAATACCGACCGAACTAAAACCTTCACAGCCACCGGAACCTATTCCGTGCAACTTGAGGTAGAAAATAGCTCAGGATGTAAGAGCATTGCTTTCTCATCAACTATTGTAATAAGACCAATACCGGTTCCGAACTTCAATCTTCCGATCGTTTGTTTACCTGAAGGCCGGGCTAATTTTTTTGACTCTTCTACTATTGCAGATGGATCGGGCAATTTTAAATATCGTTGGAAATTTGGGGATGGCATAGGAATTGATTCCATTAAAAATCCGGTTTATTTTTATCAATCTACGGGACCATTTTCTATCTCACTAGAAGTAACTACCCCCTATGGCTGTGTCGACAGTACCCAAAAAACCATTGCTTCCATCTACCCCCAGGCAAAAGCAGCTTTTCAAGTATTCTCTGAAAACTGTTTGCGGGACAGTACCATTTTCACTGATCAGACAGACGGGAAGGGAAGTACCATTGCCAAATGGAATTGGAATTTCGGAAATACTAAAACAGATACTTTACAAAATCCGGTTCATTTATATGGAGGAATTGGTACCTATAATGTGCAACTATTTGCCATCACCGATAAGGGCTGCTACAGCGACACCATCAGTCTTCCGGTAACCATCAACCCACTCCCCACAGCAGATTTTATTTTATTAACTCCCTTCTGTGAAACCAGGGCTCTTTCATTTGTAGACAAATCTCTTGCTAACGCGGGAACATTAACGAACTGGAAATGGAATTTTGGTGATGGTGAAACTAAAGATGCAAATAACTCTGCCGTTTTTGAAAAAACCTATGCAACCTGGGGAAATTACAACATAGCATTACAGGTTACCAGTAGCAAGGGTTGTAAAAGTGATACCTTAAAAAAGGTTCAGGCCATCTATCCGTTGCCGCAGCCGGGATTCATCTTACCCGAAATCTGCGTATCAGATGGCGCAGCAGATCTGCTGGATACTAGTAAAATCGCCGACGGAAGTGCTGCTGCATTTCAGTGGCAATGGCGCATCGACAAAGGGAAACTTTTCAATGCACAGCCAACTTTTATCAATAGCAAGGTAAAGGATGCCAAACTGTTGGTAAATAAATCAGATTTTTATATGACAACGCTGGTCATCACCAGCAATAATGGCTGTAAAGATTCAATCGTCAGTGAATTGACAGTAAACGGCTCTATTCCTAAGGCTGCCTTTACAGTTGTAAACGAAACTGGCTTATGTGGCAACGATTCTATTAGGATTATCAACACATCGACTGTAGATTTTGGTAATGTAACCAAATTGCAGATTCAGTGGGAAAATGGCAACCCAGTTGGTGCCATCACGAACGATGATAGTCCGACCCCTCTTAAAGGATATGCGAACCAATATGCTATTTTTCAGGCGCCGGCTACAAAAAATTATAACGTAAAGCTTACTGCCTATTCAGGAAATGCTGCTGCCTGCCAAAGTGCATTTACTCAGACTATCACGCTGAATAGAAGTCCGAAAGTCAGCTTCTCCCCACCACAAAGTATTTGTAATGATGCCACGATTCAAGCCATAAGTCCGGCTGCCACTACCTTCCCCGGCATACCGGGCATTCCGGTTTATTCGGGAACCGGCATCGTCGATCCGATCAACGGATTATTCAATCCAGCTGTGTCAGGTCCGGGAAAATTTGCTATTAAATACCTGCATGTATCAGATAAGGGATGTCGGGACTCAATCAGTCAATTCATCACAGTTCATCCCTCACCTGTTGCTCAGTGGGGAATTGCAAACCCTTCCTGCGAAAAGAATATAGTAGTCTTCACAGATAGTTCCCTTCCCCGGGTAGGAAAGATTATTCAGCGCAACTGGAATATGGGAGATGGGAAAACACAGACGCTGACTGCTGCCGGAAATTTCAATCATGTATATGCTTCATACGGAAATTATGCAGCGACTTTACAAGTGATCACTGATAGCGGTTGTGTAAGTACGGTGCGTCAACAAACCATTCGTGTCAATCCATTACCCAGGGTTGCTTTCAATAAACCCATTATCTGTTTACCGGATGGCAATGGAATTTTCACTGACCAGTCAACCATTCCAGACGACAGTGAAATATTATTCAGCTATCGCTGGAATTTCAATGATCCAAACGATCCGACTCCTTCCACTTTAAAGAATCCTTCTCATCGGTACCTGGCTGTAGGCCCCTATCCCGCTCAATTAATCATTACTACGAAAGATGGCTGTATAGATTCCCTCACCCAGCTAATGAATACTATCTATCCTCAGCCAACGGCAAAGTTTACTGTTTCATCACAGGAAGTTTGTCGTGCGGGAACACTACAATTCAATGATCAGAGCATTAGCAGTTCCGGTGCTGTGACCCAATGGTACTGGTATATGGGTAGCAATGATAGTTCATACCTGAAGAACCCATCCAAGCAATTCAATGATTCAGGTGCCTTCACTATTCGATTATTTATTTATGATGATAAAGGGTGTGTGAGTGATACGAGTTCACAACAAATTACTGTACACCCATATCCGGTATTGCAAATGACCAATAACTTACGCGTTTTGGAAGGTGGTACTATTAAAATAAAGCCATTTTATTTCGGAACTCAGCTACAATTTAACTGGACACCTGCCACCTACCTCGATAGTGCTGATATAGGTCAACCGAGTGCCACACCTCCGGATGATATTACCTATAGATTAACGCTCACCGGAATTGGCGGCTGCAGTGTAAGTGATACTGTATTTATTAAAGTACTGAAATCACCCCTGGTTCCGAATGCCTTCTCTCCCAATGGGGATGGCATCAATGATACCTGGCGAATTCAATACCTTGAAAGTTACCCGGGTGCCACCATTGAAGTATTTAACCGTTACGGACAAAAAGTCTTTGAATCAACCGGCTATTCAACCGAATGGGATGGAAATTTTAATGGAAGTTTACTTCCAATTGGAACTTATTACTATATCATTAATCCACGCAATGGCAGAAAGATAATTACCGGATCAGTTACTATTATTCGTTAATTGAACTCATTTAACTAATCCTGCAGGGATATCTTTTTTTAGCAAATGCTGATAAATAAATCTTGTTTTTAGGTTATTAAAGTGTACCCCTTTCTCTCCTCCCCATCCGTGACGACCACCGGGATACAGCATGAATTCAAATTGCTTACCCTTATCTTGTAGTGCGCTGATTAATTGTAAGCTGTTTTGCATGTGTACATTATCATCCATTGTACCATGTACGATTTGCAATACTCCTTTGTATTTATCTACATGGGTAAGAACATTTGATGATTTATATCCCTCCGGATTTTCCTGGGGAGTATCCATGAATTTTTCGGTATAATGAGAATCATATAATTTCCAATCTACTACAGAGCCGCCTGCCATGGCATGCGTAAATACCTCAGCGCCGTAGGTCAATGCATAACAACTCATATAACCGCCATAACTAAACCCGGTGATACAAATACGGGAAGAATCTGCTTGTCCGTTCTTGATGAACCAGCGGGCCATTTGCATGTAGTCTTGCATCTCCCAGTAACCCAGGTTGCGATGCATATAATTAACACCTGCCTTACCGAAATGACCACTGGCCCTGTGATCAAAAGCCACCTGAATTAATCCTTCTTGTGCATAGAGTTGTCTGTTAGCAGACCAGTTCCAGCTATCTGAAACGGTGCCTGCATTAGGTCCGCCATAAATACTGACCAGCATTGGATACTTTTTTCCCGGCACCCGATTCACCGGCCAGGTAACCAAAGCAGGTAATTCGAAAAGCCCATCTGCACTTTTGATTCGAATCAATTCTGTTTTAGCCAACTGATATTTACCCATCACTGAACCCTTGGAATCTCCGAGTTCCCGCACAATCTTTCCCTGATTATTCATCAAAGTCATTCGGGGAGGAGTATTTGCATTACTGTATGTAGTCACAAAATAAAACCCTGCCGGAGACATCCGGATTGCATTGTGGTTAAAGTCACCAAAAGTCAGCCGGGTGAATTGCTTTCCATCCATCTTTACTTTGTACAAATCGGTACGGCCAGAATTTTCTAATCCCTTGGCAGTAAAATATACCCATCCACCTGCTTCATCGATATGTTGAATACCAAGCACAGTATAGTTTCCGGAAGTCAAAGGACAAATTAATGTACCGTCATTTTTGTGCAGGTAAAGATGATTCCATCCTGTCTTATCGCTTACCAGAATAAATGCATCCTGCTTTTCGAGAAACTCAAATCTACCACCGGCACCATCTTCCAGATCAACCCATGTTTTTTGAGTTTCTTCATACATAATTTTTTTCGAACCTGTAGCGGGATTAACATCAAAAACTTTCAAAGAATCTTGTCCGCGGTTAATCCATTGCACCAGCAAACTACTTCCGTCCTTTCGCCAAATGGGCCATCCAAAGTATTGATCATCTTTAGAATAAAAATCAGCCCATACAGTACTGCCACCTGCCGGAGATACAAAACCCACTTTAACCTCTGGATTCCTGGCACCTGATTTAGGATATCTTGTCTCTTCCAAAAAACCATTTTGCCCTTCACTGTTGTATATAGGGAACATGGGTACCATGCTTTCATCGAAGCGCATATAGGCAATCGTCTTGCTGTCAGGGCTCCACCAATAAGCACGAAAGCGGGTAGCTCTTCCAAAAATTTCTTCCCAGTAAACCCAACTGGCAAAGCCATTCAGTGTTGTGAATGTACCGTCAAAAGTTAGTCGATTCTCTTTGCCACTTGGAATATGATAGCTGTAAAGATCATTAGCCTTCGTATAAGCGATATATTGACTATCGGGAGAAAATCCGGGATTCTTTACCTCACC
>JBIIRN010000017.1:0-16948 GCA_044341525.1 Sediminibacterium sp.
AACTGCATTGAGTAGTGTGGAAGAAGTTTACCGCCACCTCTTCCAATAGCAGCAGGAATACTCGTAATAAATACCTGATTGCTTACATAGAATCCAATGAACCTTTGCGCATGACTCAGCCATTGGTTCGCCCCCTGCAATCGCTCCTACACTTATTATTCCCACATTATTGCCCGGGTTGCTTCACCGATCTGCATCAACCTCAACAATTGATTTGTCCGATCTGTGAATACCAGCTTCCCACCACTGACTTTGCCTCCCTGAAAAATAATCCCGTTGAAAAAATATTTATTGGAAGACTTCCGTTGGTAGCTGCTACCTCCGCTTTTTATTTTACATCCGATAGCCTGATACAGGAACTCATCTTCTCCCTGAAATACCGACAAAAAATAGAAGCCGGCATTTGGCTGGGAAGGAAACTCGGATCTTCCTTATTCAATTCAAGAAGGTTTCATTCCATCGATTGCATCATTCCCCTGCCCCTACACACAGACAAAATGATATTGCGGGGTTACAACCAGGCGGAGATTATTGCAAAAGGTATACAACAAAACCTGGGTATACCCTTACATACCCATGCGATTATCCGTGAAAAATTTACCCAATCACAAACCCGACAAACTAGAGATAACCGATGGCTGAACATGAAAGAAATTTTTCGGGTTACCGATACCGAACTCCTCATGAACAAACATTGTCTGCTGGTAGATGATGTGGTTACCACCGGTGCCACCCTGGAAGCTTGTGGCAAAGCCCTGCTGTCTGTTCCCGGTTGTCAGATCAGCATCGCAACAGTAGCCTACACCTCTCTTACCGGATAACCCTCCCAATCAAACCTTTTCGATAATAGATTGTTGAGTTGTGATAATTACATTTTATGAAACATTTACTGCTAATGGCCGGTCTTACCATCCTTTCTGCCTTTACTGCCACGGGTGATCCCTCCATCCACCGCTTTAAAGTAAAATCAATTGAGGGATCAACCATTGACTTTGCCTCCTTCAAAGGGAAAAAAATACTCGTAGTCAACACAGCATCCGAATGTGGCTACACCCCTCAATATGAGGATCTGCAAAAATTATACGATCAGTATAAGAGCAAACTGGTTATCGTAGGGTTCCCTGCCAATAATTTCGGGGGACAGGAACCGGGTTCTGACACCGAGATCCGGGCATTCTGCAAAGCACGCTATGGGGTTAGCTTCCCACTCGCCAGTAAAGTCAGCGTAAAAGGAAATGATATGGCACCCATCTATAAATGGCTGACGAGTAAATCAGAAAATGGAGTATTGGATGCGAGTATCTCCTGGAATTTCAACAAATTCCTGCTAGACGAGAATGGAAAAATGCTGGCTTACTTCCCCAGCAAGGTAAAGCCGATGAGTGATGAGATCCTTCAGTATCTCCGCTAATACCTTCCTTCGAAAAAAATTCAGGCAACGCCTGCTGCTATTTTCCTGAAACAATTACTTTTACCCTCCGGCATTACCCAGCCGGAGTTTTTTTATGTTATTCAGTGAAGTCATTGGTCATGAAGAATTGAAAAAGGTGCTCGCAGGTATGGTGAAGGAAAACCGCCTGAGTCATGCCCTGCTTTTCCTGGGTAAAGAGGGCAGTGGAGCACTTCCCCTTGCCATGGCATTCGCGCAATATGTGGTGTCTATCCCTCCTGCAGCACCCGCAGTGCCCGATCTGTTTGGTAATGTTACTCCGCTGAGTTCAACGGGAGGATGGATTCCTCCGGAAGAAATTCATAACCAACCTTCTTTCCTCCGGGCCGCTCAGCTCATGCACCCCGACCTGCATTTCACCTTCCCTGTCATTCCCAAAAAATCAGGCGATAAACCGGTGAGTGATGATTACATAGCCGATTGGAGAAATTTCATACAAACCTTTCCCTATGGCAATGTATATGACTGGCTGCAAAGCATCGGTGCCGAGAACAAACAGGGTAACATCACATCGGAAGAATGTACCCGCATTCACCACCAGATGAATTTAAAAAGTTTCGAAAGCGAAACCAAGGTGTTACTGATGTGGATGCCGGAATACCTGAAAAAAGAAGGCAATAAATTGCTGAAACTAATTGAAGAACCTCCTCCACATACCTTATTCATTCTGGTAGCAGAAAATGAAGAAGACATCCTTCCTACCATTATCAGTCGTTGCCAGCTTATAAAGGTGCCCCCACTTGAAACTCCTGAGATAGAAACCGCCCTCATAGAAAGAACTGGTGCAGACCCTTTGAAAGCAGCACAGATCGCCGGCATTGCAGAGGGCAATTACCGGGAAGCCCTACAACTCATGCAACAGGCCGATAATGACTGGAATCAATTGTTACGAGAGTGGCTGAATGCAATTCTGAAAGAGGGGCCGGTTGCACAACTGTCATTTGCAGAAGAGATGTTCAAACTGGGTAGAGAAAAACAAAAGCAACTTCTGCGATATTTCGTTCACCTGCTGGAATTGGCTATCCGTTCCCGAATTTTAGGACTCGATAAAGTTCCCATGGCGGAATCAGAACAGGATTTTACCACAAGAATCAACAAGATCAGTTCCGTCAGCCAGCAAGAAGCGATGGTTGATGAACTGGAAAGGGCCATTTATTACATCGAGCGCAATGCCAATGCCAAAATGCTGTTTCAGGCATTGAGTATCAAACTATTTTATATCATTCAGCAGAAATCCGTAATTTTGGTTTAGTCGGAAGGGCGGGTATCCCCTGTCTGAACCGGCCGAAGATCGGATAGCGGAGAGCGGTATTACCCAAAATGATTGGCACCCTGCCCAAGCAGGCAACGATATATATGATTCCGGTGGCAAGTTGGAACCGGAGGCAACTAAAGAAAGTTGCATATACAGCCGGTAATGCTGGTTTCTTCTGCTGATTTTCAATTATTTTATTCATTGGCTATCAAATTTGTATCCCTATGGGATGTGGCGGATGTAGTACCGGATCAAACCAGCAGCCCCGCGGCTGTAAAAATAATGGTGGTTGCAGCTCCGGCGGTTGTAACCGCCTGAATGTGCATGACTGGCTGCGCAATCTGCCTTTCCATGACCCCAATAGCAGTTGTAAGGTAGTTGAGATCAGCTTCCAGCAAGGCAGTCGAAAAGACTATTACCGCAACCCTTCCCTCCAATCCTTTGAAAAGGGAGATCTGGTAACGGTGGATGGAGTGGGTGGTTTTGATGTAGGGGAAGTAAGCTTAACCGGTGAATTGGTACGGCTGCAACTCAAAAAGAAATCCATCGATGAATTTAGTCCGGATATGAAAAAAATTCTCCGGCATAGTTCTGAACGAGATCTGGAAAGTTTCTATCAGCAGAAAGCCCGGGAAAAAGAAATATTGGCCCGAAGCCGCGCTGCAGCCCGTCAATTGAGGGTGGCGCTGAAACTCAGTGAAGTTGAAATACAGGCCGATGGTAAAAAAGCTACCTTTTTCTATACCGCCGACGATCGTGTTGATTTCCGTGAACTGATTAAAATATATGCAGCCGATTTCAAATTAAAGGTTGAAATGCGGCAAATTGGTATCCGACAGGAAGCAGCTAAAGTAGGGGGCATCGGAAGTTGTGGAAGAGAACTCTGTTGCAGCACCTGGCTGAGTGATTTTAAAAGTGTCAATACGACTGCTGCCCGTTATCAGAACTTGTCCATCAACCAAACTAAATTGAGCGGACAATGTGGGCGATTGAAATGTTGTCTCAACTTTGAACTGGATACTTATCTTGATGCCCTGCAACAGTTTCCGGATTATGCTGAAACCCTGGAAACAGAAAGTGGCACGGCTCACCTCATCAAGAAAGATATTTTCAAGAACCTGATGTGGTATGTACTTCCGAATAATTCCAAACATTATCCCCTGACTATTCAGCGGGTGAAAGAGATCAAGCGAATGAACAGGGATGGACAAAAAGTAGCAGAATTAGAACCCGTAGAAATAAGTTCCGGTAAAACCAGAGAAGCAGAGCCGGCATTTGTTGACCTGGTGGGACAAATCAGTTTGCGTACCCTGGAGAAAAATGAAAGAAGGAAACGTGACAGGGAAAGACAAAAGCAACAAAATCGTTCTGAGAACAGGCCCCCCCAGGGACCCGGTCAACCCAGACCAAGTGGAGGCCCATCAGGAAAAAACAGGGGAGGAAACCAGGGGCCCAACCGTCCACGACCTAACCGACCCAATTCTCCCAGTAACAGAAATGACCAGCGACCACCCCGCAATTAATGTATTTTAATTTTATAACCGATCCATCTCCTCCGCCACAAACTCCATCAAAGTTTTTATGTGCGTCGGAGAAAGGTCGAATTTTAGTCCGGCAGCAGCATATAATTCCGGTAGCGTTCGTGTACTACCTAAACTCAACCCTTTGATATATTTTTCTACGGCGCCTGCAGGATCTTGCTGATATTGCATCCACATGCCAATGGCACCCAGCTGGGCTATGCCATATTCTATGTAATAAAAAGGCACTTCGTACAAATGTAACTGGCGCTGCCAGCTGACAGAGCGATATTGTTCCAAACCGGAGAAATCAATGACGGGACTCGAAAAATCTTGTAATACCTGGTTCCAGCAATTCGTTCTCTCCTCACTGGTATGACCGGGATGCTCATAAATCCAGTGCTGAAATTTATCAATCATAGCAATCCAGGGGAATAAGGTGATAACTCTTTCCAACTGATGTTCCCTGGCACGCTTCAATTCTTCTTTGTTGTCAAAGAATACCTGCCAGTGAGGCATGCTTATCAACTCCATGGCCATACTGGCCACTTCTGCCATCTCCATGGGATATTCCTTAAAAGCCTGCAGGGAAAGTTCGTGGGTGAGGAAGGAGTGAACGGCATGACCTCCTTCGTGTAACATGGTTGTCACATCTCCCATTTGACCCGCAGCATTCATGAAAATAAAGGGAGCTCCGGTTTCTGCCAACGGACAGTTATAACCTCCGGGAGCCTTGCCCTTCCTGCTTTCCAAATCAAAATGTCCGAGTTCATTCATCTTGCGAAGACAATTGGAAAAATAGGGATGAATTTGTTCGAAACATTGCACCGATTTTTCATACAACTCTTTTCCATCACGAAATGGACGAAGGGGCTGTATCCCCGTGGGCTCTGCTTCAAGATCCCAGGGCCTGAGCGTAGCCAGCTTTAATTTTTCTTTTTTCCGCTCATAGATTCGATTGACCAGTGGTAAAACATGTTTTTGCACCGCCTCATGAAACTGGAAACAATCTTCCTTCGTATAGTCAAATCTTCCCAACTCTTCAAACTTATAATCCCGAAAATTTTCAAACCCGGCATTCTCTGCAATTTGCTGTCGCATTTTCAATAACCGGGTATACAGGTCGTCCAATGCACTCCGGTCGTGATAGCGTCGTTCCTGTATCTTACGATATACCGATTCGCGCAAATCCCTGTCATTACTTTCGAGAAAAGAGGCTGCCTGCTGAAGGGTATATTCCTGCCCATTCACTTCTACCGTCATTTTCCCGGCAATAACCCCGTACTGCTGTTGCAGTACACTCATCTCAGCCTGCAAAGGCACATTGGCTTCGCGGAACAAACTGATGTTCTTTTTTACTGAACGGAGATAAGTAAAATATTGCTTCGAATCGAGGCCTGAAGTGTAAGGAGAATCCATCAATTTTCGATTCAGCCGATCAGCATAGGGCTGAATATGAGGTTGAATCTCGAGGCAGAAAAAATTGAAAGCTGCTTCCAGGGCAGGGTCTTCGGTGTTGCAGGTCATTCTTATCTGTCGCCAGCAGGCATCTTCACTGATTACCGACTCGAGTTCACTTAGATTACGTAGCCAGGTCTGTAATTCTTCCGATGAGTGAATCTCTCGATTTGCTAACTCCACAAAATAAGGTTCCAGCGTATTCCAGTCTGTCACAACAAAATTGGCCGGCAAAAAATGGCGTTCCAATTTTTTGATATTCGCATCGAGCGTCATGGGATTTCTTTTCACCGCAAAGGTACTAGACATTCAGCATTTTCGGGGAGAAATCGGGATTCGGTTCAAAAGGGTGAGAATCTAAAAAAGGGTGAAAAAACCCCTGCGGGTTTCGTAATTTTACGCTTTTCTGATAAAGTTGAGGTTGTGGAGAATTTGATACAATTATTACCCGAACACATTGCCAACCAGATTGCAGCCGGAGAAGTGATTCAGCGGCCTGCCAGCGCTGTCAAGGAACTCCTGGAAAATGCTGCCGATGCGGGTGCTACCCGCATTCAGCTCATAGTTTCGGATGCAGGAAAATCGTTGATACAGGTAATTGACAATGGCCGGGGGATGAGCGAAATGGATGCGCGGATGGCATTCGAGCGCCATGCTACCAGTAAGATTCGACAGATTGATGATCTTTTCCGCATAAGTACGATGGGGTTTCGAGGCGAGGCATTGGCTTCTATCGCTGCGGTAGCGCAGGTTGAACTGAAAACCCGTCGCGCCGATGATGAATTAGGCACCCACCTGGAAATAGAGAACAGCAAAATAATCTTGCAGGAACCCTGCTCCTGCCCTACCGGCACGCAGATCAGTATGAAGAATCTTTTTTTCAGTGTTCCAGCCCGAAGAAATTTCTTGAAGAACAATGCGGTAGAAATGCGGCATATCATTGATGAATTTATTCGGGTAGCATTGGCATTCCCCGGCATTGCCTTCAGCATGTTAAGTAACGGCCAGGAAGTCTTCCATCTAGAACCGGGAAATACCCGACAAAGAATCATTCAATTGCTGGGGAATACCTATCAGTCAAAACTGGTGAGCGTTACAGAAGATACCGATTACATGAATATTCGCGGGTATGTAGGTAAACCTGAGACAGCCAGAAAAACCCGGGGTGATCAGTATTTTTTTGTCAACAACCGCTTCATCAAAAGCGCTTACCTGAACCATGCAGTCAATATAGCTTTTGAGAATTTACTGCCAAAAGATAGTTTCCCCACCTATATCCTTTATATCGAAGTTGACCCATCCCAGGTAGACATCAATGTACATCCGACCAAGCAGGAGATTAAATTTGAAGATGAAAAAATCATCTATGCTTTTGTGCAGGCAGCAGTGAAACACGCACTGGCACAGTTCAGCATTGCTCCCTCCCTAGATTTCTCACTGAATCCTGAAATACAACAACTGGATGCCATCCAGCGCCCCCTCTCGGAAGCAGAGAAAAAAAATGCCGGTCATTCAGCACTCTTTCAAAGTTTTACCAAAAAAAATCAGGCACATTTTATAGAAAAAACCGGCGAATCAACCCTTGCCCATTGGAAAGAGATGTATCGCCCTTCCGGTGATAGCCATGTCACAGAGAGTGCCCGACAGGAATCCAACGCAGCGCTTTGGGAGAATTCAACCGGTAGCACAGCAGCCGCTGCTGGCATTCAACTGATGCTCGATGTTCCGCTGATTCAATTGCATCAAACGTATATCATCGTTACTACAGAAGATGGATTTCTTCTGATTCATCAACAATTGGCACATGAAAGAATACTGTATGAAAGATACAGTCAGGCAGCCCATGGCAGGCAAATGCCTACGCAAAAAAGTTTATTTCCTGTACCCCTAAATCCGGCAGAAGCGGATGCTGCCTTATTAACTGAATTGCTACCTGATCTGGCGCAAATAGGTTACCAGATTGAAAAAAATGAATTGGGTGAATTTGTAATCCAGGGTATACCTGCAGATGTTTTATCAGGGAATGAAAAAAATGCTATCGAGTTATTGCTGGAACAATTCAAACATTTCAGCAGCGAAGTTCAATTCAGTAAAAGGGAGAAATTGATTCGGTGTATGGCAAGACAACAAGCCATCAAAGCGGGTCGAACCCTGGCAGCCAAAGAAATGTTACAATTGGTGGAAGAACTCTTCACCTGTGGCAGTCCGAATGTAAGTCCGACAGGCGCCGCTACCTACCTAAGTTTTAGCGGAGACTATCTCACCCGAATGTTTGGGAGATAGCCCATTCTTTTAAAAGCGGGTAATTACGCCCGATAAAAATTGCTCAATTTGTTTCCTTACCTCTGCCGCACTGGTCTGGTGCGCATTCACCAAGATGGAAAAAATAAGGGTCCTTCCCTTGTTGGTAAGTAAGAATCCACTGAGGGCAACATGGTTGCTAAGGGTACCTGTCTTGGCATATATCTTTCCTGCCTGGTTTTTGTACAAGCCCTTGAGGGTTCCTTCATCACCGGTAGGAAGGATAGCAGTTATACGTGACCAGTCATACTGATTTTTCATGCGCTGTAATACCCATACAAAATCAAGAGGTGTAAATAGGTTATAACGGCTCAAACCACTACCATCTACCCATTTGGGACGTTGAGGTAAGTCCCTCCATTCATTATTCAGTAGTGTATCTATGATGCGGCGGGTACTCATAAATGCAAGCTTTTCATTACTGGCCATGAGTAGAAGCTGCTCGGCAAAAAAATTATCGCTCCGGTGCATCATTACAGACAAGATCGAATCTGTCGGCTGAGAATATAGTTTTTGTACATCGGGCCAACGCTCGAGTTTAAAATCAGCGGGTTCAACTTTTTGGTGCAGCGTATCTGTCAACATCATTGCCAATTGACTAACCCCGGTGATATGGAAGGGAATGGAGGCGGCAGAAAAGGTTCTTGCTGCCGGAACCTGATAAAATGAATCTAGTCCGGGCAATCGGGTAATGGAGAATCTTTGCTGAGGAGTCAGGTTATTGAATTGATTTTGTTGTGCATACTGTTGTGGAGTGGAAGATAGCTTACCATTTTTCCATTGGAAGTTAACCAGGTTACCATACATAGGCAGGAGGGATCGTTCAGCCATGTAATCACTGGTGTAATCATCCCAGGCCCATCCGGCACCTAAAGAGGCGTCTTTCCAGTTTTGACCTGTTAACAAGAGGCGGGATTGTTTTTTTAACCAGTCAAAAGCCGGTTGTCGAGGATAATCCGGATGAAGAAAACTGGGGTCTCCGTTGGCTTCCAGCTCAATGGTGCCATTGCCCTTATCAACATAGCGAAATGCTACTAAACTATCTCCGAGAAGCTCTAAAGCGGCCAGGCAGGTAAACAATTTCGTATTGCTTGCCGGAATAAAATACTTTTCAGCCTGATGATTATAAAGATATTGACCGGTTCCTACATCGAGGATGGAAATACCGACATGGGCGGGTTGTAGGGCCGGATGTGTCAGTAATTGCTGCTGTGCTGAATGGCTGATATGGCGCGACATGCTGCAACCGGTGAACAGCATGGTCAACAGGGAAAAGACAAGAAAATAAAAGTACTGACGCATAGAAATAATTTATGCGACAATTTACGAAAAAGAAAATCTTAGGTTCAGGAATCTTGTCTTTCCAGGGCACGCAGCCAGGCCTCAGGAATATCATTATTGCTGGCAGTCTTATAGTCCTGATAACTGCAGGCAATGAACTGTTCTTCTCCTACACGCATCCACCACCTACCGGTTCGTTTACTTTGGAGGAATACAGTATTTATCTCAGCAAAAGCCAGGTTGTATACATTGAAATCGTGCTGGTTTTTCAGACTCGCTTCCTCTTTTCCCGTTCTGATTCCATCGATGAGGTACCAGATCATTTGCGAAATCTGACGGGCCGTCATCTGATGAACATCCTGTTCAGGCCGGTACCCATAAATTCCGATACTACTACAGGCATTACTCATACCAGCATACTGAAGCAGGGTACAGGCTTCTTCTCCTGAAAAACCATTGGGAGTAAGGCGATTGGCCGGAGCATGCGCATGCTGGATGGCACTGATATCGAAACTAAACAGATCACTATTGCGAATCAACGGCTCCATCAATTCAATAGATTCTTTCACTTTTCCTAATCGGAAGCAATCAAATCGAAGACGATCGATCATTTCGAGCATATCAGGATGTGTAAAGAAGCTTTGGAACCCGATATGGGTAAAATGTCGTAAAAAATTGGGTACGCCTGTGAACATCTCCACCAGGAAAATATCTTCGGGTAATACGCCTTCCATATTGACATCAATTCTTGCATCTACCACAGCTGCATCGATGATCTTATTCATGGCACCGTAAGCCTGGTATTGTGCAAGGGTATTGTCATGTGATCCGCCCATGATCAGCACTTTTTTACCGGCTTCAATGAGTTCTTTAACCACTGAACTCAATGCGGCATAGCTATCTTGTAAACGTGCCCCGGTTTTGATGTTACCGATATCTGCTAATCTTATATCAGTATGCCAATGATACAGGCGATATAGTTCTTTACGAATAAAGTGAGCGGCAAGATTCGGAGTTGCTGCCGGAATAGCCCCCCGCATTTCGCAACAGCCAATCAAAACCAGATCCGCTTCCTCCAAATCGGGAAACTGATCTTCATAACAAGCAATATACCGACCCAACTGATGATCGCTGAGGGGCTCATCTTCTAGAATTTCTACCCGGGAAATGGGATCTAAAAAATCACTGATAGCAGCAAGAGACATGAAAGTTATATTGAATAATTAAAACGAAAAACCAGGGGAGATATTGCCTCCCTTTCTATCTAAAAACTGATCCAACAGCAAGTTTTACTGATCAGTGAATCGATATCCCACTCCCCTGACGGAATGGAAAAAACTCGGTTGCTTACTATCCTGTTCAAAATACTTCCGGAAGCTTAGGATAAAATTGTCAATTGAACGGGTATTGGGATATACCTGATACCCCCATACCATTTGTAATATTTTCTCACGGGTAACTACTTCGCCTTTATTTTCAATCAGGAGTCGGAGTAATAACCATTCTTTTTTGGTTAGCTGGAGTTCCTCACCCCGAAAGGTGACAGCCTTTCTGGAACTGAACTGAAGCCTATTACCCCCGAATTGATAAATATCAGATAAGTTCCCGCGTTGCTTCTGTTTGTTATTTTTTTCTATCAGCTTCCCGATCCGCAACAATAACTCTTCCAGGTGAAAGGGCTTTGTGAGATAATCATCAGCCCCTTTTCGTAGTCCGGTGATACGGTCATCACTCGTATTCCTGGCACTCAATATCAAAATGGGAACATCCTGGTTGGTGAGTCGGATGGTTTCCATTACACTAATGCCGTCAATCTCCGGCAGCATTACATCTAATACAATCAGATCGAAATGGGCCTGTTCTACTAAAGAAAGTGCCTTTGCCCCATCAGAGGCAACCATGACCTCGTATCCCTCCATCTGAAGATTCAGTTGAAGGGCTTCTTGCAAGCGTTCTTCATCTTCAACCAATAATATGTGCTTTTGCTCAGGCATGGACGGTTGGAAATATTACCCGGAATCGGCTGCCCATTCCCGGTTGACTCTGAACCGATATATGAGCATGGTGGGTTTCAGCGATTTTTTTGCAAAGGTAGAGTCCTAACCCGGTTCCTTTTTTTTGTCGCGTGAGCTCATTGCCAGTTCGATAAAATTTGCTGAAAATTTTTGACTGTTCCGCTAGTTCAATGCCCGGTCCCCGATCACTGACTGCCAATTCTATTCCACCGGTAATGGTATGAACTTCCAGAGTAATAGGATGCTCTTTGGGGGAATAGGCTACTGCATTGTCCAGCAGATTATTAATCAGAATAGACAAGAGCCACTCTTCTGCAAGAACTTCAGCACCGGCATCCCCTTTGAATTCCAACTGATATCCGGGATAGCGGGTTCTGGCTTCCTCGACAACTTTTTCAACCAAAAAAAACAAATCCAATGGCTGTTTCTTTACCCGGTAATGACCCCCATCGAATTGTGCTGCCAGCAGTACGTTGTTGCAAAGTTGATTCAATCTTCCTGTCTCAGCTATTGAATTATGGAGCAGCTTGTCTCTCATTGCTGGCTCGAGTTCCCTTTTTTGCAGTGTTTCAAGATTCAGCCGGGTAACAGCAATCGGCGTCTTTAATTCATGGGTAATAGCCATCATCCAGTTTTGTTGCTGTTCTGACAAACGAAACTGACGTCGGGTAGCTCTGTACACGATAACGGCTCCCAAAAGAATGAAAGCCAAAAAAGTGAGTCCCTCAGCCGTATACTGAATCGTCTTTCGGTTAGCATAATTCGAAATGGTACGTTGTTGTCCTGAACCGGTATTTCCACTTTGCAGCTCTAGCTCCTGCAAGCGAATAGATTCAATTTGTCTGTTCTGCTTTTCAAGTGCAAACCACCAATAGGCCAGTGCCAGTACCATATACATGAGCAGTGTCCAATACAGGATACTTACTGCTTTAATTCTGAGGGGACGTTTGAGGGGTAGGCTCATTGAACTGCTTTTTCGACGCGCAATCCTGCCTGTAATACATTTTGCAGAGGGTCCTCACGCATGATTTGGCGAAGTACGAATACATAATCTCCCTGGCGCAACTGAACAGGATAGCGCGTGATTCTTACCCGATGTTCAAAAACATCTCCCATACCTGTGCCCAACCATCCTTTTTTATTGTCACCGAGACGAAGCATGACCGACTGCTTTTTTATTGTGTCTTGAGGTGCCTGTGTTTTTACTTCCAGCCAAATATTATTGTAGTGATAGGCATCTTCATGGCGAAGGATTGTATAAATATGATAACGTACCGTTGTATCAGAAATATGGAAAACAAAACGGCAACTATCTGAGTTAGCCCAGGTATGATTGGGAAAAGATTTCATCTGTTCGTAAACCTCCAGTTGCCGGCATCCCTGACCGGTCAACAGCATCAAAAAAACAACAATCCGGTATTTCAAGCGGTGATTTTTTACAAAGATACAGGAAGCCGTGTATTACAGAAAGAGTATGGGCAACTTAAAGAACATTGAGCACCTGTTCTTTGGCTTTTTCCAGTTCATCCTTCATCCGAATCACTTCCTGTTGTATTCCAACATCATTGGCTTTAGAGCCGGTGGTATTGATTTCACGGCCAAATTCCTGCAGGATAAAGGAAAGCTTCTTGCCCTTTGACAGTTCGGTCTCAGCCAGTATCGAGCGAAAATAAACACAATGGTTACTCAATCTAACCTGTTCTTCACTGATGTCCATTTTTTCAATGTAATAAATCAGTTCCTGTTCCAGGCGGTTCGCATCATACATCTCTTTTCCTACCTGCTCTTCGAGTAATTTTCGGAGTTGCTCTTTCATTCGGATTCGCCGCTGGGGTTCTAGTACGCCGATGGCTTTTTGTGCCTCTTCAATCTGATCCAACCTGATGAGGAGGTCTTTTTCCAGGGCCGCTCCTTCTTGCAGCCGATGCTGGTTCAGTTGATTCAAGGCATCCTGTAATACCCCCTTACAGTCAAGCCATTCTTTCTCCGTTAATGATTCACTGACCGGAACAATCACATCGGGTAGTTTTACCAGCGTAGCCAAAATATCTCCCTGGTTAATATTTAATTCTGCCGCCAGCCGCGAAATCGGCTCATAATAAGATTTGGCCAGGTCGGTATTGATGGTCACCGGGCGAGTGGCTCCGTTGAACTTGATCTGTATGATACATTCCACGCTTCCTCTCAACAATTTTTCAGATAAAAGATTTCTTACATCAAACTCATAGGGCTTTAACAAGGCAGGCAATGTCAATCTCAGATCAAACTGCTTGCCATTGAGGGATCGAATCTCCACCAAATAGTTCTTGTCACCGATGGTTTGTTCTGCCCTGCCGAATCCCGTCATTGAGTAAAGCATAATTAGCGCAATTGGAATAATAAATAGATTGTCCCCATCCATCGTCCCCCTTCTTCTACAGGGGGTGAAAAATCGAAGTTCTGTTTGTTTTTTGCCGGTTCAGTAAGAATCTTCCTGTACCGCCAAATAGACTGACCGACAAGGTACTAAAATTAGCAATATGCAGTTATTTTTGTCCTTCAAAGAAAAGGCGCCGGTTATCTTACATTTACTTTTTAATCATGATTTATACTCCCGCTACTACCCGACAACTGGCAGCCGAATCGGAAAGATTATTGCCGCTGGCAAATAACCAAGTCGCCTGTTCATCTTCTGAAGAGACTGAATTACTGCGCGATGTCTTGCGATTCCATGAATACAGGTATTATGTGCTGAACGCACCGCTGTTATCGGACTATGAATATGATATTTTATTTCGCTGGTTACTGAAAACTGAAAAGGAACACCCCGAATGGCAGGTCAGCAACTCCCCGAGTCTGCGGGTAGGTAGCAGTTTGCCGGTTCAATTTCAATCGGTTCCCCACCTCGTTCCCATGCTAAGCCTCGACAATAGTTATAGTGCGGATGATCTGACCGACTTCAACAGGAAAGTACTGGAGTTAAGCGGGACAAATCAGGTGGACTATTGTGTGGAGCCAAAATTTGACGGAGCCAGTATCTCACTCATCTATGAAAACGATCAGTTAGTCAGAGCAGCTACCCGGGGAGATGGGGTGGAAGGAGAAGAGATCACTCAAAATATTCGCCAGATCAGAACCATCCCGCTGACCGCATCCTTTTCCTCCTATGGTATTCGTCAGATTGAAATACGGGGTGAAGTAATGATGAGTAAGAATAGTTTTGAGCGCTTCAATAACACCCTGATAGCTGCTGGGATGTCGCCCATGGCAAATCCAAGAAATGCGGCTGCTGGAAGTCTTCGCATGAAAGATGACCGGGAGGTAGGTCGACGAAATCTGGAGGCATTTCTTTACCACATCAGTTATGTAAGTTTTACTGACCCGGTAGATGAAGCAAAACAAAAAGCCATCCTCGCCGGAAAAAACCTGTTGGCTTCGCACAGCGGATCTCTTTCCCTACTCTGGCAACTGGGTTTTCGTTCCCCTGAACAAGAGAAGAAAATTTTTCCGAGCATCCAAGAAGTGATCAATTATTGCGCGGTGGCAGAAGCAGGAAGAGATGATCTCCCCTATGAAATTGATGGACTTGTCATCAAGGTGAATCAGATTGAGTTACAGGATAAGCTAGGCATGACTTCTCATCACCCCCGCTGGGCCATTGCCTATAAATTCAAAGCCAGGCAGGCAACCACACAACTAATCGGCATAGAATTTCAGGTAGGAAGAACAGGGGCAGTAACGCCCGTAGCTAAACTGACGCCGGTAGCACTGGCGGGCGTAACCGTCTCCAGCATTTCAGTCCATAACGAAGATTATATCCGTGAAAAACAACTGATGATAGGTGACAAGGTGCTGATAGAAAGAGCCGGTGACGTTATACCTCAGATTGTACAAACATTGACAGATCTAAGAAAGGGAACAGAAAGACCCATTGAATTTCCGAAAGAATGTCCGGTCTGTAACAGTCCGCTCTACAAAGAAGCAACAGAAGCAGTATGGCGTTGCATCAATATTGAATGCGAAGCACAGGTGATTGAAAAAATCATTCACTATGTGAGCAAGGATGCAATGGACATCAAAAGTCTGGGTGAAGCGAATGTGAGGAAATTTTATGAGCTGGGCTTACTGAAAGATATTCCGGGTATCTATCAACTAGACTTTCAGCGCATTGGTCAAATGGAGGGCTTTGGTAAAAAAAGTACCGATAACCTGCGTCAGGCCATAGAAGCATCTAAATCACAACCCCTTTATCGATTAATTTATGGACTGGGCATCCGGTTTGTAGGAGAGACCACTGCGAAGACACTGGCCAATCACGTGAATCACTTGCTTGACTTCCGTCAAATCACTGAAGAGAATTTACAACAAATGGAAGATGTGGGACAAAAAGTGGCAGCCAGTATTCATGCTTTTTTCAGCAATCCTGCTAATATTACTATGCTACAGGAACTCGAAAAAATGGGGGTTCAACTCATTAACACGAAAAAAGAAGCAACCGCCACAGGTATCCTGACCGGGAAAAGTTTTTTATTTACAGGTACCCTGAATCGGCTCACCCGACAGCAGGCGGAAGCACTGGCGGAAGAACAGGGTGCAGTGATTGCCAGTGGAGTCAGTGCGAAATTGAATTACCTGGTAGTAGGTGAAGACGCTGGAAGTAAGCTGGAAAAAGCCAAAAAAATTAATAGTATTCATATCATTTCTGAAGATGAATTCCTTCAGATGGTTTCCCCAACATCTTCGGGTTCTTAAAAATTCACTATGCTCCAAGCTTCTACCCTCAAATTCCTGAAAGGACTGGCTCGCAATAACCACAAAGAATGGTTTGATACCCATCGCAAAGAATATGAATCGGCTAAGTCAGATTTTCAGACCCTAATTAATCAGGTGTTGAGAACCCTGGAAAAAAAAGAACCGGCACTGGCATCGCTTACCCCAAAAGATTGTATGTTCAGAATTAACCGGGATGTGCGCTTTAGCAAAGACAAGTCACCCTACAAAACCAATATGGGGGCAAGCATTCAAGCAGGAGGAAAGAAATCACCTTTAGCAGGATACTATATTCATATTGAACCCGGAGGAAAAAGTTTTGTTGGGGGTGGATTGTATATGCCGGAAGCTGCTGCGCTGCAACAGGTAAGACAAGAAATCGATTATAACTGGGAAGAGTTCAGCCGTTTGTTGCGGGCACCCGGATTTAAGAAAACCTATGGAAGTTTAGAGAAATGGGAAGGAATGGTGCTGTCGAGAGAACCCAAGGGATATGAAAAAGATAACCCGGCAATTGAATTCCTGAAAATGAAAAGTTTTGTGGCAACACGACCCATCAGCGACGCATCTTTACTAGAACCTCATCTTTTGAAGGAATTAGTTCAGGCACTCGATAACTTGCGTCAATTCAATAAATTTCTGAATCGTGCATTAGATCAACCGGACTAAACATCTCATTGCTTCCCGGAAATTATCTAAATACAGAAAGCGAATCTCAATATTTAGAAGCAACGCACTAAGCTTAGCTACTTCAGCATTCCTTCTATATCATTGCTATATGATCATGGGAGGAACTAGGATCCTTCATGGGTTTGCGAACAATTATAAAAGTCCTTTGCCCAACATATATTCAGCAATCTGAACCGCATTGGTAGCTGCGCCTTTGCGAAGGTTATCGCTGACGATCCACATGTTCATG
>JBIIRN010000151.1:0-5053 GCA_044341525.1 Sediminibacterium sp.
AAAATGATCGACGCCCTTCAATCACTCATCACAAAATAATTCCTGATGCTGCTTAGATTTCTTCCCCTGTTATTCATCACTTCAGTTGCCGGAGGGCAGTCCCTGCAACGCCTGCACAACAAAGCAATCGTTGTTGACTCACACAACGATATCATCACCGCCTGTATAGAAAAAAATGTGCGCATGGACCAGGACCTGAAAGGGAAAACTCACTCAGACCTGCAACGCATGAAGGAAGGTGGGCTCGATGTGCAGATATTTTCTATCTGGTGCGATGGAGAAAAACCTGCTCCCTTTCAATTTGCCAACAGAGAGATGGACTTACTCGATGATGTAATCAAAAACAATCCCGATAAAATTGTTCTCACCCGCTCCACACAGGAAATGCAGCTGGCAGTTAAGGCAAAAAAAATAGCTGCCCTATTTGGGGTGGAGGGCGGACACATGATTGAGAACAGTTTAGAGAAACTGGAGCAACTTTATGCGCGCGGGGCACGCTACCTGACCCTCACCTGGAATAATTCTACTGACTGGGCTACTTCTGCCTGGGATGAAACTTATAAGAAAGAAAGTTTGGCAAAAAGCCACAAAGGGCTGACGGATTTTGGTAAGGAGGTAGTAAAAAGAATGAATCGCCTCGGCATGATGGTTGATTTGTCGCATGTTGGAGAACAAACTTTTTGGGATGCCATTGCTACGACGAGTAGTCCGGTCATCGTCTCACACAGCAATGCCTGGAGTATTTGTCCTGTACCCCGCAATTTAAAAGATGACCAGATCCTGGCGGTAGGAAAGAATGGAGGGGTAATTGGGTTGAATTTTTATTCCGGTTTTGTGGACAGTACGTATAAGAAGAAGGAAGCGTTGTTTCAGCAGGCGCATAAAAAAGAGATTGATTCGCTCATCGCCACGGGTGTGCAAACGGAATATGCGCTAACCTTGATTACGGAGAAATATGCTGCAGAATCGGATGCAGCCCGGCCTTCACTCGAGCAGTTGCTGGCGCATCTCGATCACATTGTAGGCTTGATTGGTTCCGAGCATGTGGGTATAGGGTCAGATTTTGATGGCATCAGTTCTTCCCCGAAGGGATTGGAGGATGTGACCAGTTATCCTATGCTAACATCGGCCTTACTAAAAAGAGGTTTCACTAAGCAACAGGTGTATAATATTTTGGGAGGGAATATTATTCGTGTCTGGAAGGCCAATGAGGCGGGAGCGGGAAAGTAAACAGCTAAAACTGATTGCATAGAATATACTGCGATAAACATTGGTTGATTTCTTTCGTTTTATGGATACACTATGGAGAAGGAATACTCCTCTCTGCAAACGCATTTTCGCCTCTGCGTATCTCTCCGTTCGCCTTAGGAAGCATAATCGTCTCAACAGATGTCTTTCCGCTCAGCGACAGGCGGCATAATCGTCTCCGCAGATGCCTGTGCGCCTCGGCGTATCTCTCCGTTCGCCTTAGGAAGCATAATCGTCTCCGCAGCGTCATCCGCCAGATGCGGACAAGTTACGCCAGAGGCGGAGAGATATCTGCGGTGACAGCTGCAGAGAAAATAATCATATGAATATTACTCAAGTAGTTTTTCCTATTTAGGTAATTCACCATGCAAGCTGCAGAGTCATCTGCCAGAGGCGGACAAGTTACGCCAGAGGCGGAGAGACATCTGCAGAGATTACCTCTCATTGTGAAAATTAAAATGAATAGAATTCGGAATCATTTTTTCCCTCACCTCCGGCTGTCATTTTTTTGGTAACTTGTTAGCTCCTTTGCCAATACCGAAAAAGATGAAAAAAATTATCCTCCTCCTCTTCCTTCCCCTGCAACTCTGCGCGCAACTGTCTATGAATGACTTTAAAAACTACGCCTTCCCCACCGAACTGAAAGCAGGTAGTGGCAATCGAATCGCCTGGGCCATGGATGAAAAAGGAGTTAGAAATGTATACGCTTGCTCCGCACCTGATTTTACTATCCGTAAAATAACCGCCTTCACCCAAAACGACGGTCAGGAAATTACTTCCCTGCAATTCTCTCCCAACGGTGAATGGATCATCTTCGCTCGGGGTGGTGACCATGGCGCTAACTATGACGCCCTCCTGCCTATTCAGGTCGCCGGCGAAACACAGGCTTCTAAAGTAGCTGTGTGGAGCACCCCCTTCTCCGGTGGCACCGCCCGCCTGCTGTCTGAAGGCGATGCCCCCATTGTTTCGCCTGATAGCAAAAACCTAACCTTCATCAAATCAGGTCAGGTATTCTCTGTTCCTATCAATGGCTCTTCCGCAGCCAAACCTTTATTCACTACCCGCGGTACTGTCGGCTCACTGGAATGGTCTTCAGATACTACCTACCCTGCCTTACTCTTTGTCGCTAATCGTACCGACCACTCCCTCATCGGCATCTATCGACCCAATGAAGCATCTATCCAATGGGTGGCCCCCTCCTTCAGCAGAGATCAATCGCCCCGCTGGTCACCCGACGGTAAAAAAATTGTCTTCATCCGTAGACCGGGCAGCGGTGGCGAACCGGACTCATTACTGGTAAGAGCCGCATCACCCTGGCAAATCATCATCGCAGACCCTGCATCCGGCACCCATCGCACCCTCCGCGAATCATCCGGTATCGGAACTGCTTCTTTCCCTTCCACCCACGGTGGCGCTAACCTGCATTGGGCAGCCAACGACCAAATTATCTTCCTTTCTTATCAGGATGGATGGCCCCATTTGTACCGCCTTCCCGCAGCAGGCGGAAAAGAAACATTGCTCACCCCGGGAAATTTTATGTGTGAACACATCAGCATGAGCAATGACAGAAAATCCCTCACCTTCAGTGCCAATGCCGGAAAAGATGAACACGACATGGAAAGAAGACATGCCGCTAAAGTATCTGTTACCGGCGAACCCATGCAGGTGCTCACACCCGGTATCGATGCAGAATGGATGCCGGTAAGTCTTTCCGACGGAACATCCATCGCCTTCATCAGTGCCACAGCCCAACGTCCGCCCCTGCCCGCAGTTTTTCAAACAACCAATAATTCAATCACCCTCTTGGGAGAAAAACAATGGCTGTCGCCGGAATTCCCTTCCCGCGAATTCGTCACCCCGGAACCCGTTACGTTCCGCGCAGCAGATGGCACCCTCGTTCATGCACAACTATTTCGTCAACGCGGCATCACCGGCAAAAGACCCGCCATCGTTTATGTTCACGGCGGTCCGCCCCGTCAAATGTTGCTGAGCTGGCATTACTCAGATTACTATTCCAATGCCTATGCCAGTAACCAATACCTGGCCCACCTGGGATTTGTTGTTCTCTCCGTAAACTATCGACTCGGTATTGGCTATGGCTATGCTTTTCACCAGCCCGCCAAAGGAGGTGCAATGGGTGCTTCCGAATACCAGGATATCAAAGCGGCCGGGCAATGGCTGCAACAACAAAACTTTGTTGATCCTAACCGCATCGGTATCTACGGCGGTTCCTATGGTGGCTACCTCACCGCACTGGCACTTGCGCGCGATTCAAAAATTTTTACCGCCGGTGTAGATATACATGGGGTGCATGACTGGACACAACAGGCAGCACTCAACACGCAAAATGACAAATACGAAAAAGCCCCCGACAGAGAACAGGCATTGCGCACCGCCTGGACATCTTCTCCCATCTCCGACCTGAGTAAATGGACTTCCCCCGTGATGATCATTCATGCCGATGATGACAGAAACGTGCGCTTCAACCAAAGTGTTGACCTGATCAACCGGCTTACCAAAAGAAAAGTACCCATGGAAACCCTGATGATTCCGGATGATACCCATCACTGGATGAATCATAACAACGCAGTAGGCGTTTACCAGGCCACCGCTGACTTCTTTGTAAAAAAATTAAAACCCTAATTGCATGCTGCAGGTAGTAAAAAAATTGAGCTGTAGTTGTTGCTTATTCTTTGCTGTTCTACTAAGCTCTGCACAGCATTTCAGTGCAACAGAAATCACCCGCTGGGAAAAAAGAGCAGCCGCCACAACCATCATCAGAGATAAATGGGGTATTGCGCATGTCTATGGAAAAACTGACGCAGATGCGGTGTTCGGACTTTTATACGCGCAATGCGAGGATGATTTTCCACGGGTAGAAATGAATTATATAGAAAAGTTGGGCAGAATGGCGGAAGTTACTGGAGAGAAAGATTTGTACGAAGACCTGCTGATACGACTCATCATCGACACCGCTGATGCCAAAAAAGATTACCAGTCCGCCCCTGCCTGGCTGAAATCATTGCTGCTGGCATACGCCGATGGCATCAATTATTACCTGCATCGTCACCCCGCTCTTCGACCCGCCCTGCTGCAACGCTTTGAACCCTGGTTTCCTCTGTTATGGACAGATGGTAGTATCGGCGCAATTGATATTGCAGAGATAACTATAAATGACCTGAAAAAATTTTATAGCAAGGGAGAAACCGCTTTAAACGATGCGCGGCAGGAAAAATCATCTCCCACCGATGGCTCTAATGGTTTTGCCTTCGCACCTTCCATCACCGAATCCGGCAATGCCATACTGTATATCAATCCACACACTACTTTTTATTTTCGACCGGAAATTTCCATGCAAAGTGAAGAGGGATTACATGTATATGGTGCGGTAACCTGGGGTCAATTCTTCATCTACCAGGGATTCAATGAACACTGCGGTTGGATGCATACATCCAGCTACAGCGATGTGGCAGATACCTACCTGGAGAAAGTAAGTAAAAATGATCAGGGGGAATGGGAATACGAATACAATGGCGCCAAGCGAAAACTGACGAGTAAATCAATCACGATATATTTTTCAGAGAAAGGAATTCGTCAACAGAAAACCTTCACCTGCTACTTCACCCACCATGGTCCGGTAATGGCAGAGAAAGACGGACAATGGATCAGTGTAAAAGCGAATAACAGAGACATCAAAGGATTGATTCAATCCTGGCAACGAACCAAGGCGAAAGATTTTGCCTCCTTCAACCAAGCCATGTCACTACTGGCCAATACGTCCAACAATACCGTGTATGCTGATGAC
>JBIIRN010000018.1:0-16847 GCA_044341525.1 Sediminibacterium sp.
ACGGTATCTGAGCGCTCTTACCCATGGCGCCCACAAAAAGAAGCAAAGTGATAGCAGTTAAATCGCTGCTGCTGAGTTGAGCAACGCCTGATAGCACCCCTGCATATTCTGTTGTTCCCAGTTTACTGATGATCCAGAAAATAGCGAGCAAAAAACCAAGGTCCCCTATTCGATTCATCACAAACGCCTTGCGAGCGGCATAATTGTAATCACTATTTCCAAACCAATATCCAATGAGGAGATAAGAACAAAGACCTACTCCTTCCCAACCAATGAACATAATAACAAAACCGGAGCCCAACACCAGAATCAGCATAGAGAAAACAAAGAGATTCAGGTAGGCGAAATAACGGGCAAAATGATGGGGTGCTTCCTCATGCATGTAGGAAATGGAATACAGATGAATCAGGGTTCCAATTCCGGTGATGATCAGTAAAAAAAGGGCAGAGAGTTGATCAACCTGAAAAGCAAAGGGTATACTGAGGTCGCTGGTGCGAAAGAGATAAAAAAGCGTATCGGTTCCACCGCCGCCTGACAATACCTGACCAAAAAGATAGCAGCTTACTAAAAAAGAAGAAAAAACCGCAGTGGTTCCTATCCACCCGCTCAGGTTGCGAGAGAGTTGATTTCTGCCCAATCCGTTGATTAAAAAACCAAGCAGCGGGAAAAGTGGTACCAGGAATGCGACATGACTCATATATAACTCTCTTTGATTCTATGAATAGCGATTGGGAAACGCAATTTAATTTTTCAGGCGGTTCAGGAAATTAATATCTACTGAATGAATATTTCTATACATCATTACAATGATGGCCAATCCTACACTCACTTCTGCAGCAGCTACCACCATGATAAAAAAAACAAAAATCTGTCCGTCAGCACCCACGATGCCGGGACTATTCGATCCGGCGGCAACCGCTCCGTGGTGCATTTTAGAGAAGGCCACCAACAGCAGGTTCACTGCATTCAACATCAGTTCAATACACATAAAAACAATAATGGCATTGCGACGTGTCAAGACCCCAACAACTCCGATGCTGAATAAGGCGAGACAGAAATAAATATAATAGTTAACAGGCATAGGATGTTTTTTGACGGTTCAATGTTTTACTGTGTGTCATCTTTTTTTCCCAATACGACTGCCCCCACCATTGCACTCAGGAATAAGGCACTGGTCAATTCGAAAGGCAATACAAAATCACTAAACAATACTTTTCCGAGTTCCTTGATAAGTCCGATGTTGCCTTCTTTCATCTGAACAGTTTTATTGGTCATCTCAGGTGCCTGACTGGCCAGTGAAACCAACATGATTAAAAAACAACCGCCGGCTACCACCCCTGCCAATTTCATCCAGATATGTTTCCCGGGTTCAGTGATTGAATTCAGGTTCATCAACATGATTACGAACAGGAATAAAACCATAATGGCCCCGGCATAAACAATCAGGTTTACAATCGCCAGAAACTGAGCATTGAGCATGATATAATGTCCTGAAATGGCAAAGAATACCACAATCAGCCAGAGCACACTGTGCACCGGATTCTTGCTGAGCAAAACCATCAGCGCAGCAAAAACGGCCAATCCGCTGAGCAGGTAAAACATAATTTGAATGATACTCATGTTATCTAATATAGGTTACCGGCCAAGCCGGAATTATTTTATGCTTTTTTGTTCAATCCTTTTGCCTGCGCATACGCCTCCGGCTCGTTAACGGGATGAGGAATCAACAATTCATCCTTTCCATAAATAAATCCTTTTCTGCTGAAATTAGCCGGAGCAAACGTTTCACTCAGGTAAATAGCATCTTTCGGACAAGCTTCCTCACACAAACCGCAGAATATGCAGCGCAACATATTGATCTCATACTTAGCTGCATATTTTTCTTCCCGGTAAAGATTTTCCTCTCCCGGTAACCGCTCAGCTGCTTCCATGGTAATGGCTTCTGCCGGACAAGCCACTGCGCAAAGACCACAGGCAGTGCAATTTTCTCTTCCCTGTTCATCCCGGTTGAGTACATGTAATCCACGGAATACCGGACTAAATGGACGCTTTTCTTCGGGATAACGAATAGTAGGGTTCTTTTTAAAAATGTGACTGAAAGTGATCAGCATACCTTTCAGGATGGCCGGCAGATACAAGCTCTCCCAAAAAGAGAGGGGTTTTCTGCTAACGGCACGTGAACGGTTGGTGAGTGATTGCATATTTTGATATCATTTAAGCCGAAATGAATTCGGCAACTTTTATTTATTAAAGAACCCGGTAATTGTTTGCCAACTGCCTTCCTGCTTCATCAGGATGAATATACCGGTAAGCAGCATATTCGCCAGTGCCAGAGGAATCAGCTTTTTCCAGCCCAGGTTCATGAGCTGGTCATAACGGAAACGGGGTATGGTCCATCGGATCCACATGAACAGGAACAGGAACAAAACAATTTTGGTGAGCAAGGCCCCTAATCCCAATACTGCAGCCAGATTCACCGGCAAGGTTTTTTCATCGAGGAAGGGAATATCATATCCACCAAAAAAGAGACAGGCCATTACCGCACTGCTCATGATCATGTTGACATATTCAGAGAAAAGATAAAAACCCAGTTTCATAGAAGAATATTCCTGGTGGTAACCAAAATTCAATTCACTTTCAGCTTCCGGCAAATCAAATGGAGTTCGGTTACACTCCGCCAGGGCACAGATGAAGAAGATCAGGAAGCCCAATGGCTGATAAGCAATATTCCAGAGAGAACCCGGTGCCATTTGTTGTTCAACCAATGTCTTCAAACTCAACGATCCGCCCAGCATCAGAACTGCAATCAGAGAAAGACCCATGGCCAGTTCATAACTGATGGCTTGAGAGGCACCGCGCAGAGCGGCCATGAGAGAAAATTTATTATTGGAAGCCCAGCCACCAATCATAATTCCATACACACCCAGACTCACAACCCCAAATACATAGAGAATGCCGATATTGATATCTGCGATTTGTAAATCTATTTTTCTGCCAAACAATTCAACCTGGCTGCTCCAGGGAATTACGGCACAAGTCATCAACGCAGCAGTCATTGCGAGTGCCGGACCTAATATGAAAAGGGCTTTGTTGGCATGACCCGGAATAATCTCTTCTTTCATCACGAGCTTGAGACCATCGGCAAAGGGTTGCAACAATCCCAGCGGACCTGCTCTCTCCGGACCGGGCCTGTCTTGCAGCACAGCCGCCACTTTGCGTTCAGCAAAAGTGGTATACAGGGCAATTCCGAGACTGGCCAGCACAATGATTACAATCAATACCAGCTTTTCAATTAACAATAAAATATCCAACTGCAATAGAGTCATAGTTCCGGTTATTATTCTTTACCCTTTTGAAAATCGTTGCTGTGGGAAGGCCCTGCAATCCGGCTCAATTCGATCTCGGGCCGGTTCACTTCGCTAACGTTATGAATATCCATCAATAATTTTGGCTGACGACCATCGTGAATAGCAGAGAAGGTCTCTGTAGGTAAAGTGGTGCCCACTTTTCCTGAGTAATGTCCCTGAGAAATCACAGAATGCCTGCTGATTTCACGCGGCCCTTCAATGACCCAATCACTCGCTTTTTTCTTGTCAAAGCGACAGGTATTACAAATCCAGGCAGTAGAACCATCTTCCAGACTTTCTACTTCTCCCCACTCATCCTTGCGCGCAGTCACCCGGTAAACTTCATCCCCTCTGTTCCAGAGGGTCACCTTACCACAGCAGTCAGTACACTCCCGATGTGCATTCAGGGGTTTCAGGAACCAAACCCGGTTCTTGAAACGGAAAGTTTTATCAGTGAGAGCCCCTACGGGACAAACATCGATAACGTTCCCAATGAAATTATTTTCCAGACTTTTTTCAATCAGGGTAGCAATTTCAGCGTGATCACCGCGATCGAGCACTCCGTGTTCCCGACGGGAAGTGAGTTGATCGGCCGTATACACACAACGATAACAAAGAATGCAACGCGTCATGTGCAATTGAATGTAAGGACCCAGGTCATGTTTCTTGAAAGTACGACGCTGAAACTCATAGCGGGTACCTTCCTTACCATGCTCATAGCTGAGATCTTGTAAATGACATTCCCCGGCCTGATCACAGATCGGACAATCAAGGGGGTGATTGATCAGTAAAAATTCAACTACTCCTGCTCTGGCGTCTAATACACGGGGACTCGTAATATTCTTCACCTCCATTCCATCCATCACCGTAGTGCGGCAGGAAGCCACCAGTTTCGGCATCGGACGGGGATCTTTTTCAGAACCCTTGCTCACCTCTACCAGACAAGTACGGCATTTACCACCACTGTCTTTTAATTTACTGTAATAACACATGGCTGGAGGTGCTACCTCTCCGCCAATGCCGCGGGCTGCCTGTAAGATGGTAGTTCCGGCTGGTACGCGAACGGTTATATTATCTATCGTTACAGTAAGGAGTGGTTGTTCAGACATAGGTTTTGTTTCTACTGTTCTTTTTACTGCATTATCCTGCTACGGGTACATGAATCGGATCGGCATAATGTGCCAGTCCGTAATTTCTTCTTTTTGCTTCCTGCGGCTCGCGAACATGCCATTCAAATTCATCCCTGAAATGACGAATGGCAGCCGCTACGGGCCAGGCAGCGGCATCACCGAGCGGACAAATGGTGTTGCCCTCGATGCGACGCTGGATATCCCAGAGCAAATCAATATCACTTTCCTTACCTTCTCCATTTTCAAGACGCCAGAGAATTTTTTCCATCCAGCCGGTTCCCTCGCGACACGGAGAACATTGACCACAACTTTCGTGGCGATAAAAGCGGGTAAGGGTGTAAGTGTTTTTAACGATACACTGGTCTTCATCGAGAATGATAAATCCTCCTGATCCCATCATGGAGCCACTTACAAAGCCACCATCACTCAAACTTTCATAATTCATGTAACGGGTTTCGCCCTTGGCTGTTTTCAAGAGCAGGTTGGCGGGGAGGATGGGAACGGAAGATCCTCCGGGAATGCAGGCCTTCAATCTTTTTCCATTGGCAATTCCTCCACAATATTCATCACTGTAGATGAACTCTTCTACAGAGATGGTCATATCAATCTCATAAACACCGGGACGGTTGATGTTGCCACAGGCAGAAATCAATTTAGAACCGGTAGATTTACCCACTCCGATTTTAGCGTATTCTTCTCCGCCATTATTGATGATGGGAACTACTGCTGCCAGTGTTTCAACATTATTTACAACAGTCGGACGCATCCAGACACCCTGAACTGCAGGGAAAGGTGGCTTAATGCGGGGGTTACCACGTTTGCCTTCCAGGGACTCAATGAGGGCGGTCTCCTCTCCACAGATATAAGCACCGGCACCCCGATGAACATAAATATTACAATCAAATCCGGACCCCAGGATATTCTTGCCAAGCATACCATTTGCTTTTGCTTCAGCAATAGCAGTCTCCAGAATATCGGCTATCCAGGCATATTCACCCCTGATATAAATATAAGTGTCGTTGCTACCCAGTGCGAAGGAAGAAACAATCAACCCCTCGATCAATAGATGAGGGATAAACTCCATGAGGTACCGGTCTTTAAAAGTACCCGGCTCACTTTCATCGGCATTACAAACCAGGTGACGGGGCACGCCCTCGGGTTTCGCAATAAAACTCCACTTCATACCTGCCGGAAATCCTGCGCCCCCTCTTCCACGAAGACCACTCTTCTTTACTTCTTCCACGATCGCTTCCGGACTCATTTGCTTCAATGCTTTCTCCACGCTGCGGTATCCACCTTCCCGGCGATACACATCATAGTGGCGAATTCCTTCCACCTTTACTTTTTCCAAGAGCAGTTGAATACCCATATTCTTTTATTTCAGACCCCATCCGGAGATGAGGCAATGATTGACAATTAGTTTTGCGCTGCTACCTTGTTCCTGCATTCATCAATAATGGCATCTACTTTTTCCGGTGTCAGGTGTTCCCGATAATGCTTTCCCAACTGCATCATAGGGGCATACCCACAGGCACCCAAACACTCCACGGTTTTCAAACTAAACAATCCATCGGCAGTTGTTTCACCCGGCCGGATTCCCAGCTTTGACGTGATGTAAGCAATGATATTGTCACAACCGCTGATCATACAGGGACCGGTCTGGCAAACTTCAAACACATATTTCCCCATTGGTCGCAGGTTATACATGCTATAGAAGGTGGCTACCTCATATACTTCGATAGGTTCAATCTGAAGCAACCCTGCTACATAATCCATTGTTTCCGTGCTCAGCCATCCGCCAAAAGTATCCTGTGCCAGATGCAGCACCGGCAACAAGGCACTTTTTTGCTTTCCCTCCGGATAATGAGAGATGATTTCTTTGACTTTTGCCAGTTCCTGTTCTGAAAATGTTACCATATAAGTTCCGAGGTTATTCGGGTTTATCAATTGTTAAGCATCCATCTCACCAGCTATCAGGTTCAAACTACTCATCGTCACTACCGCATCACTCAGCATACCACCTTGTACCAGTTCCGGATAAGCCTGATAATAGATGAAACAGGGGCGACGGAAATGCAGGCGGAAAGGCGCTCTACCCCCATCACTGATCAGGTAAAAACCCAATTCACCATTACCGCCTTCCACTGACTGGTAGACTTCCCCTTTCGGCATTTCGACCTCACCCATGATGATTTTGAAATGCCAGATAAGTGCTTCCATCTTGGTGTACACATCTTCCTTCTTCGGCAAATAATATTCAGGCACATCGGCATGGTATACTTCCGCCTCCTTGCCTTTGAATTCCTGAATTTTTCTATAGGCCTGCTCAATGATGGACAAACTCTGCCACATTTCTTCATTCCGCACCAGGAAGCGATCATAGTTATCACCTGTCTTCCCTACCGGAATGATAAAATCAAAATCCTGATAACTGCTATAGGGGTTGTGTACCCGAACATCGTAATCTACCCCGGCTGCCCGCAGATTCGGACCTGTAAATCCGTAGTTAAGGGCTCTTTCAGCACCGATGGCACCGCCACCGATGGTGCGTTCCATAAAGATGCGGTTCCGGGTAAACAAGTTTTCAAATTCCTTCAATACTTCCGGATACTCTTTGAGAAATTTCTCCAATTTAGAAAAGGCAGTGGCAGAAAAGTTTCTTTCAAAACCACCGATGCGGCCGATGTTGGTAGTAAGACGGGAACCGCAGATCTCTTCGTAAATTTCATAGATCAGTTCGCGGTATTGCATCACATACAGGAAGCCGGTGAAGGCACCGGTATCAACCCCTACAATAGAGTTACAAATCAGGTGATCGGAAATTCGGGCCAGCTCCATGATAATTACCCGCAGGTAATCTACCCGCTTAGGTGTTTGAACGCCCAATAATTTTTCACAGGTAATATGCCAGCCCATATTGTTGATCGGACTGCTGCAATAGTTCAGGCGATCGGTGAGGGGAGTGATTTGATAAAGGGGTCTGCGCTCGGCAATCTTTTCAAAGGCCCGGTGAATATATCCCACGGTAGATTCAGCAGAAACGATGCGCTCTCCATCGAGTTCAATGATATTTTGAAACACACCATGCGTGGCCGGGTGGGTAGGCCCGAGGTTCAGCGTAGTCGTTTGCTTTTCGATTGAGCCCTCGGGGAGTTGTATATGTTGAAGGGTTTCTGTCATAAGTATAGGAGCGTCGTTGTATGAGTAGCTTTTAGTTTGTTTTATCCTCTTCCAAACATTTCATCGTCTTTATCAATTCGGGTTTGATCTTCCAGCGGATATTCTTTTCTCAAAGGGAAGTAATCCATCTCATCTACATTCAATACACGTTTGAGATTAGGATGTCCGGTAAAAATCACCCCATAAAAATCATAGGTTTCCCGCTCCATCCAGTTGGCGGAGGAAAAAAGTCGGGTAGCGGTATAAACATGGGGATCCGTTATGGAAGTATACACTTTCAATCGAAGGCGAACATTCTCCTGCAAATTGTGCAGGTGATATACCACACAGAGTTCTTTGCCTTCCAGGTCGGGATTGTGCACGGCGCACAAATCTGTAAGGAAGCGAAAAGCCAGGGAGGGCTCATCGTAAAGGAACTGCATTACTTTCAGATTCGATTCCTTGGAAAATTCTGCAGTCAGCATACCATACGACTCGCTGAAAGCAAAAAAGTCTTCACCAAAGCGGGCCGTTAGTTGCTGTTGTATGTGAGCGTTGTCGAGAGCCATAGCGTTATGCGGATAAATCGGTTTTATTGGATACCGTAACTATTCAATAATTGTTTGTATTGCTCACTGTTTCTGCGACGGATACTTTCCTGGCCTACCAGATCCTGGATTTTTATGAATCCGTCAAGAATCGCTTCCGGACGGGGCGGACAACCGGGTACGTAAACATCTACTGGAATAATCTGATCGATACCCTGCAATACACTATAAGAATCGAAAATTCCACCACTGGAAGCGCAGGCCCCCACGGCAATCACCCAGCGGGGTTCTGCCATTTGCAAATAGACCTGCCGCAGCACCGGACCCATTTTCTTAGCGATGGTTCCCATCACCATCAACAAATCACACTGACGGGGCGAGAAACCTACCCGCTCAGCGCCGAAACGAGCCAGGTCATAGTGAGAAGCCATGGTCGCCATGAATTCGATACCACAACAAGAAGTAGCAAAGGGCAGGGGCCACATGGAATTTTTTCTTGCCAAACCCACTACACTGCTCAACTGAGTAGCAAAAAAACCTTCGCCGGAATATCCATCCGGTGCTTCCGCAACACTTACTGCTTCCTTAATATCGGCAGCTATGGGGTGAACATTGAAACGAACAGGACGTGACATATTGAGTTCCTCCTTTTATTCCCCAATGGGGATTTTTACAACCACCTTATAACAACTCATCAGCAGGGCAGTTTATACCCGGCTGTTAAAATTAATCTTCCCAAGTGAGCGCCCCTTTCTTGATGATATAGATAAAACCAGCCAAAAAGAAGCCCACAAACATCAAAACAGCTCCGAAACCCGACCAGCCGAGATCCCTGAAATTAACCGCATAGGGATAGAAAAAAATTACTTCCACATCAAACAAAACGAACAGAATCGCAACCAGAAAATACTTAATGGCCATCGGTTGGCGGGCATTACCATGCGATTCGATACCACTGGCAAAATTTTCCAGCTTGTCACTGGTTTTTCGTTTCGGCCCTAACCAGGCAGATAAGCCAATCATGAAGAAAACAAAGCCGGCAGCAAAAATCAATTGAATACCTATTGGCAGGTATCCTGAAGCGGAACTACTGGCACTGGCGTCGGAGAGGAATTGAATCGGATGCATGTATCCCGAAAAATTTTCGCAAAAATACGTCAGCAGGGGATATAAAAGAAAAACTCTCCGTTTGTGGGAGAGTTTTTTAAAGATTATTTTTTTGTTTAACCTTTTGCAGGTGGTGTACCGGGTGTAGCTGCCTTCTTCACCGGTGGTTTGGTGTAGTAATCGATGTTTTTCTGAATTTCTGCCTTCACCCCTTGTGCAAACTTGTTATTGTCATCAGTCACATCAGGATACAACTCAATCATCTGATCTGTTACCTGCATGCTTTTCTGACAGATGCCCAGGAATTGATCCACGACCTCAGTCCTTGTTCCATCACTCTTTACCTTAAAGTCGGGACTTTTCTTGAGTGCGTTCTGCTTATTTATATAGTACAATATTGTATAATATTTATTCAGGAATAGCTCCTTTTTATACTTATCCTTATTCAATCCATAAACAGAATCGAGGTATTGCAGGTTCTCAACTCCCTTTCCGCTGGTAGTATCCGGATCGGAAGCAATCGCAGCTCTTCTGTAGAAAGAGTAGGGCTGGGGTTTATCAGGATAAGCCACCATATATTTCTTGGCCAGATCCATGGTCTGGGGATAATCCTTGGCACCAAAGGCTGCTGCAGACATTTTATAATGATCAGCTTCAGTGGTAACACCTTTCAGCTCCACCATTCGCTTCATCCAATTCAGTTGCTCGCCAGGATTTTTTGCTTTGGCGTACATATCTGCCGCCTGTTGCATATAAGCCAGCTTATTTACCCGAGCAGTGTCTGATGCAATGGCTTTCTCCAGGTAAGAGGCTGCCTGTGCCTCGCTTCCCGGGAAACGGGTCAATATTTTTACTGCCAGCTCATAATCGGTGGGCTCAATTTTATCAGCCGGAGCGGTAGCGAAAAATTTCTCCAGGTAAGACTTAGCCTGAACTGAATCTCCTTTTCTGTCGTAGTTGTAGGCATATAACATATTCAGTCTGGGCAACTCGGAAGTTCCCACTGCTTTTTCCAATTCCTGTACTTTAGCCAATGACTCATCATTCTTACCTGCACGGAACAGGTATTCCGCTACGAAATAATCTGTTTTAGGATCTTTATCAGCAGTCGACACATATTTATCGAGATACTCCTTGGCCCGATTTACATCCCGGTTGGCGTAATTCAAATAATATGCGAAATAAGGTAATGGACAAGCAGGGTCGGCAGCAATGGCATTGTCAAAATTCTGCTCGAAAAGTTCCTTGTTATTTTGACTTTGATAGACTTTACCGATGCGGTACAATGCGAGGGCATTTTTAGGGTCGCGTGCCAGTGCCTCCTGGTAAGCTTTCACAGCTTCACCACCATTTTCACCACCCATTTTCAAGTAGTTAATCCCTTTGTTGATAAAGATATCGGGATTAGTCAGATCATTTTGGCCGGCCTGATTGAGTTTTTCAATGGCATACAGGTTATCACCCACACCACTGGCAACTTTAGCATTGGCGCGCCCGATGGCATTGAGGATTCCTGCATTGGCTTTCCCCTTATTCTTTCCTTTGGTTTCAGTAGAAGCAGTAATGGCCTGCTCAAATTTTTGCTTCACGGAATTGATATCTCCTCTCTCAAGTAATTCGATATGTCCCATACCAACTACCAGCCAAGGATCACTGCCTATAGAAGCCAGTCCTTTTTGATAAAGGGCTTTAGCGGCTGCAATCTGGTCTTTCCCCGGCTCACCGCCATCAGTAGCCATCAGCGCCTGGCCCAACCAATAAATGGCCTGAGGATCCTGGGGACTGGCATCTACCATTTTCTGAAATAATTCTCTCGCCGACTTATTCTTTTCGTAATTCAGCAGCTTGATACCTTCAGCATACTGCGCGAGGAGGGTAACCTGCATCAACACAAACACCGGCAGGAACAGTAAGGACTTCTTCATGATTCTTTGTTTAGAATTTACTTGTTTATTGCTCTTTAATCTTTCCCGTACGTATATTAAAATTCATCTTAGCGGGTGCGAGAAAAGCTCTTCTGAAAATCAGTTGACCTCTCTCCATGCTCATGAAATTCATGAACCCCGTTCCCAGACCCGTCCAATTTTCCTTCAGCACATAATACATCGGTCTCGCCAAAGGATATTGTCCGTAAGTGATGGTAGCTTGTGATGGCTTAGCGAACACTTCTTTTTCTTCACACAAGGTACACTCCAGTCTTGCCAGGGTGATTTGTTTCATCAGACGCTGTTGCTCCGGATCATACAAATCACCTACCCAACTACTCCCCACCAATCCGATTGCAGAAGGATTCTTTATCACCGCTTCCACCACAGCCCGACTTCCGTTCACTCCTACTACATTCTTCCCAAAAGGTTTATCCTTCAACAAACTATCTTTCACATATCGAACCGTGCTGGTGGCTTTCAGTCCATCCATCACCACCGTCACCGGATTTTCACCACTCAGCATACTCGACAGCTGCCGCAAGGTAAAAAAACTATCTTTTCTTTCCTTACTGATTACGACAGCAATCGCATCATAGGCCAGTACTCCATAAATGGGGCGGAAAGATAGATTTTTTTTATACACTTCCGCCTCCTCCTCGGTCAGCCCCCTCGCCACTATTACCAGTCTCGTCGAATCCTGCTGCAAAGACCTGAAACAATCTGATTCAGATTCATACGTCACCCGGATGTTGGTCTTCGGAAACGAAGCCCTGTGTACCCGCAACTGCTCTTCAATTACCGGCCGAAAAGTCTCATCCACGCTGATGTGAATGGTTCCCTGCACCGGAGAATCTCTTTCATCTGCCCGTTTGTCGTTGCCGCAGGCAATCGCCAACAGAGAAATTAACCAGAAAATAACTACAGTTTTCTGCATCTTACCCTGGTTGCTTTATTCCCCTGTAAATCCTGAAAGAACCATAGAGCACTAAAACCCCTCCAAAAAAGTATCGCATCCAGTCTTCCCAATCTGCGAGCTGAGCAATGTTCCATTGCTTTGCCATAAGAACCGCTGTTCCTACCCCCATCATCAACACGCCCATCGTGACATCATATATCATCCGCATGGTGCGGTAACTTTTTTCTCTGGTATCGGTTTGATTTTCTTGCATTTATTTTTTTTAGGGAAACGGCAATTTAATTAATATTTCTATGCAGCGTCCCTTTGTTAAGTGTTTAAAGAAAAATGTTCTTCTGTTGAATGGGATGTAAATTCGTTTCAAATTCCATAAAAGATTTGGCTAATAGTTGTTAGCATAAATTCCTTGAAAACTAGACTTTATTCAAAAACTTCTACAAATGAAAGTATTAATGGTTTGCCTGGGGAACATCTGCCGGAGCCCGCTGGCACAGGGTATTCTGGAAGCAAGGGCAACTGAGGCAGGTTTGAATTGGGAAGTAGATAGTGCGGGTACGCTTCGCTACCATGTCAACGAACCACCCTTTGTGCTATCTCAACAGGTAGCAAAAGAAAACGGAATCGACATCAGTAAGCAACGCTGCAGGGTCTTTTTGCCGGAAGACATGCACAATTTTGACCGGATTTACGTGATGGATGGTGATAATTATGCTGCCGTAAAAAAGATTAGCGGCACTCATTTTCAGGAGAAAAAAGTAATGCGCCTGCTGGATGTTTTATACCCGGGAGAAGAAAGAAATGTACCCGATCCCTATAATGGAACCAAAAAGGATTTCGAAGCCGTTTTTCAATTAATAGATAGCGCCTGCCGGAAGATCGTTGATAATTATGGCCGTAGTGCCGGCTAACGATACAGGAATCATTATTTTTGCGCATGACCCAACCCCGTCTGCCTCAGGGAACCCGAGATTTTTCTGCCTCCGTAGTGCAGAAAAGACAATTCATTTTTCAAACCATTCGATCGGTATTCGAATTGTATGGCTTTCAGCCACTGGAAACCCCTGCCATGGAAAACCTGGATACCCTGCTGGGAAAATACGGCGATGAGGGAGATCAACTGATTTTTCGCATCCTCAACAACGGTCTAAACCATCCGTCGAAACAGGTACAAGCCAGAGAGGGGTTAGAGAAAATATTAGCAGGACAATCCTCCACAGATATAACTGAACGAGCTCTCCGTTACGATCTGACCATTCCTTTTGCCCGATATGTCGCCATGAACCATGGCCAGTTGGTGATGCCTTTCAAACGCTATCAGATTCAGCCGGTATGGCGTGCCGACCGTCCTCAAAAGGGGCGATACCGTGAATTTTACCAATGTGATTGTGATATTGTAGGAAGCCGCTCCCTCCTGAATGAAGTGGAACTGCTGCACATCTATGCGGAAGTATTCAGCCGTTTAGGAATTGAAGTGGATATTTATATCAATCACCGATCGATCTTATCAGCACTGGCCGAGCTTTGTGGGGGTCAAGAAAAACTAACAACGATCACAACAGCTATTGATAAACTGGACAAAATAGGATGGGAAAAAGTAAGAGAAGAGTTAGATCGGGGCGGCCTTTCGGAAAATGCCGTAAAAACCGTTCAACTTTACCTTGAGTTGTCCGGTTCCAATGAAGAAAAGCTTCAGAGCTTGTTGTTGTTGACCCGTGAACACCCACTCGCTGTGGCAGGTGTGAATGATCTTCGTTTCCTGCATTCATTTGCCCCCTGGCCTGCCGGCGTAAATGTTATTACACAATTATCACTGGCACGAGGGCTGAGCTATTATACCGGACCCATACTGGAAGTCAAGGCCCGCAATGCATCCATGGGAAGTATTGGTGGCGGGGGAAGATATGATGACTTGACAGGACTTTTTGGACTTTCCGGAATTCCGGGTGTAGGCATCAGTTTTGGTGTCGATAGAATCTATGATGTAATGGAGCAACTCGATTTGTTTGCTGCCATACCGGCTAAAGAAACAGAAGTCATGTTTCTCCACCTGGGAGAGCAGGAAAGCTTAACGGCTTATCGACTCATGCAACAATTGCGCCGTCAAAATATTCGCTGTGAAATCTATCCCGAAGCAGTAAAAATGGATAAACAGTTGAAGTACTGTGATAAAAGAAACATCCCCTATGCTATCATCATTGGGAACAACGAGATAGAACAGGGGATGGTAAAAATCAAAAACCTCCGAACCGGAGAACAAAGCACAGTTCCGGCAGGTCAGTTATCTGCAGATCTTTTCAGGTAATCTCTCGTTTGCATTTTTACGTACTAGCCAGGTAAGGGCACCTTCTGTTCGGGTACCTTCCAATACATATCCCATGGCATTGATGGTAACTCCTACCACCTTTCTATTGGCATCCCGGTTAAATTTTGCTGTACCCTGGAACTGAACGATGAAGAAAAGATCTTCTTCTCTTTTTTCCAGTGGGGAAGTACCGGCAGATGCTGACATTACCAACGATCCACCATCGATCAAAACAGCAATTTCTGCAACAACACTTCCCTCGGGGAATTTGTAAGTACCGGTGTATTGCTTTAAGCTGGAATCAGAAGTTGGTACTTCTTGAGAAAAAGCGACAACTGTGAAAAGTACGGCCGCCATTGCAAGAATCATCTTTTTCATAATGTGTTATTATTTAAGTAAGTATAGAGATGGCCTATTTTACTTGGGCCATCTGCAATTTACATCATATACTCATACGTTTATGAGCACTTGAAGTTACATCGTACACCTGAAAACCCCTTTCAACCAACTAATCAGGTCCCTTACCTGACCATATGCGTATCTTTGCAGCATGAACCTGCCCAATATCAGACACCTGTCTGTACCGGATTTACAAGACTATGTGGCTAAAGCCGGTGAAAAGTCTTTTCGTGCCCGGCAAATAACCGAATGGCTCTGGCTAAAACATGCCCATGATTTCGATGCCATGACCAACCTGAGCCAATCATTCCGCCAGCAACTGAAACAAGACTTTTCTCTTCCTGCCCTGCAGACCGATCTGGTGCAGCAAAGCTCAGATGGAACGGTGAAGAGCCGTTTCAGAACGTATGACGGCCACCTGATCGAGGGCGTATTGATTCCTTCCGAAGACCGGAAAACCGCCTGCGTTTCCTCCCAAATCGGTTGCAGCCTTACCTGCAAGTTCTGTGCTACGGGATACATGGAAAGAAAACGGAACCTGCACTTCGATGAAATCTATGATCAAGTTGTACTGATCAATCGCAGCAGCGAAGAAACCTTTGGTAAAAAACTCACCAACATTGTATTCATGGGAATGGGAGAGCCTTTGCTGAATTACAATGAAGTGATGAAAGCCATTGCCCGCATAACCGACCCGGAGGGCATGGGCATGAGTCCCAGACGCATCACAGTTTCCACCGCAGGTGTTGCCAAGCAGATAAAAAAATTAGGTGATGACCAGGTTCGTTTCAAGCTGGCACTTTCGTTACACGCAGCAAATGATAGCAAGCGCAACCAGATCATGCCAATCAACGAAACCAATAACATCAAGGCTCTCACAGAGGCACTGCGTTATTTTTACGAGAAAACCGGCAATGAAATTACGCTGGAGTATATCTTATTGCAAGGTGTCAATGACAGCGAAACCGATGCAATGGAACTGGTAAAGATCTACAGACAAGTGCCGGCAGACCTGGTGAATATCATTGAATACAATCCCATCGAAGCATTTCGATTTCAGCGACCGGAAGAATCGGTCATCCAGCAATTCATGCGGCTATTGGAAAAAAATGGGGTCAATGCACGCTTGCGCAGAAGCCGTGGCAAAGATATTGATGCTGCATGCGGACAACTAGCCAATAAGGGCTAAAAAGGGGGTCGGCCAAATTAAGCGTACCTTTGTAATTCCTGTTGTAAAACAGCATATAACATGAAAAAAAGAACCGATAATTTTTCGCGTTTCTCGCGACAGACCAAGGGTAGCGTTATTAAAGAAGCCTATCGCCAGGAAAAGAGAAAGAATAAAGCTGCTGCTCGCGCCGAGGGAGAAGCCTTCAGAAAAAAGAAAGAAGAAAAAGCTCAAGGTATACCCTTTCGCCCCGCAAACGATAAAGCCCCCCGCCCTTACGCAAAGCGACCTAACAGACCGGATGGACCAACTCGACCCGGAGCCGATAAATCTCCGAGGCCTTATGCTAAACGACCCAACGGACCAGATGGGCCTGCGCGTGCTGCAGCAAAGAAAGAAACACCACGAGCAACTTCACAGGCACCCACTTCACATCGCCCCGGAAAAGAAATGCCCCTAAACAAATTCGTTGCTCACTGCGGCACCTGTGGCAGAAGAGAAGCTGCTGAATTAATCAAACAAGGGAAGGTATCCGTCAATGGCGTGGTAGTGAATGAACCCGGGCACAAAGTTTCGGGAAAAGAAAAAATAAAACTCGAAGGAAAACCCCTGCAATTGCAGGTGGAATCTGTTTATATTTTATTGAACAAACCAAAAGACTACCTGACCACGACACGCGATCCGGCGGGCAGGAAAACAGTATTGGAATTGTTGAAAAATGCCACCAAAGAACGTATCTACCCTGTAGGCAGACTGGATAGAAATACCACGGGCGTTTTACTGCTCACCAATGATGGCGAATTGGCACAACAACTCACCCACCCTTCTTTTGAGGTGAAAAAA
>JBIIRN010000152.1:0-5017 GCA_044341525.1 Sediminibacterium sp.
AGATGGATTCATCAAAGCATTGAACTCTTCAGACGTGATTGGCAAGGTTACCAACCTGGGGAGCGGCTTTGAAATCAGTATCGGACAAACAGCAGCAAGCATCGCTTCCCTCATGAATGCTTCTGTTGAATTTATCACCGATACTCAACGTGTCCGACCGGAACACAGTGAAGTGGAAAGACTCTTTGCAAGCTATACAAGGGCTGAAAAAAGAATGGGCTGGTCACCGGTATATGGAGGAGAAGAGGGATTTAAAAAGGGATTAAAAAAAACCATCGATTGGTTCAGTGATCCGAATAATTTATCCCGCTATAAAACCAATCAATACGCTATCTGATATCAGTTTCCGGGTAGATAATAGTAACTTCAGGTATGAAAAAACAGGCAGTCATTTTATGCGGGGGGAAAGGTAAACGGCTCAGGCCCTATACAATCGTATTGCCCAAGCCCTTAATGCCTGTAGGGGAATACCCGATACTCGAGGTAATCATCCGACAATTGGCGATACAAGGGTTCGATCAGATTACCCTGGCCGTGAACCACCAGGCAGAACTGATTACCGCCTTCTTTGGTGATGGCAGCAAATGGAATATCCCTATCAATTACTCCCTCGAAGATGAGCCACTGGGAACCATGGGTCCACTCAAGCTGATTTCAGAACTGCCGGAACATTTTCTGGTGATGAATGGAGATATCCTGACTGATTTACCTTATCAGCGTTTCTTCGAAAACCATTTGCAAGAGCAATCAGTATTTTCCATTTGCTCACATGAACGCAGAGATAAAATTGACTATGGCGTGCTGGATACCCAGTCGGGACAATTAACCGGGTTCAGGGAAAAACCAGAAACCACCTATGAGGTGAGCATGGGTATTTATATGGTAAGCCGGCAGGCATTGCAAAAAATACCCGCCAACCAACCCTATGGCTTCGATCAGCTGATGCTGCAACTGCTGAACGATAAAGAAAAAGTTCGGGTACAAAAATATGAAGGGCTTTGGCTTGATATTGGTCGTCCGGATGATTACCTGGAAGCCATTGAAAAATTCGATCAGCTGAAAGATAAAATACTATATGCCTGATGTGCTCATAACCGGAGCTAATGGATTCATCGGCAAAGCACTTTCCGATCAACTTCGCCATAACCATCATCGGGTTACTGAAATTACCCGCGCAAATGGCGACATAGCAGCAGCAACTACTTGGGAAAAGCTACCCCACCACCAACTGGTATTTCACCTGGCAGCCCGCACCTTTGTTCCCGAAAGCTGGAACCACCCAACCGAATTTATTCAAACGAATACCATCGGTACCCTTCAAGCCCTCGAATATTGCAGAAAAAACAATGCATCACTGGTATACATCAGTTCTTATCTCTATGGTAACCCTGTTTCATTACCTATCTCAGAGTCGGCTCCTATACATACTCCAAATCCCTACGCACTCAGCAAAAAAAATGCAGAGGACCTTTGTCTGTTCTACCGCCAATGTTATGGTGTCAACATAACCATCATCAGACCTTTCAACCTCTATGGAGAAGAACAGAATGACTCTTTTCTCATCCCTCAATTGGTAAAACAGGCAATTGAACAACAGTCCTATCATGTAAAAGACCTGTCACCCAAACGTGACTACCTTCACATTGCTGATTTTATTCGGGCATTGATGGCAACTATTGACTTGAAGGGACTGCACATCATCAACCTGGGTTCTGGAATAAGTTATAGCGTACAGGAAATCATATCCCTGATTAATCAACTGGAAGGAAAAAATTATCCCATTCACTGCGAAAATATTCGCCGCCAAAATGAAATCATGGATACCGTAGCAGACATAAGTTTAGCTAATCAACTCCTTCACTGGAAACCTGCAGTTTCTATAGAAACCGGACTGCAACGCATGCTGGAGCACCATCGTACCCGACATCATTCCTGAAAAAACTGATTAAAAAATAGCTTTACCTTTGTTGGAATGTCTCTATCGGAGCGCCCATCAACTATTGCCCTTGTAATTCCTGTTTGCAATGAGCGGGGTAATCTCCCTTTGTTAATTGCAGAAGTGGAAGAAGTGTTCAAAACCTTACCTTATCGGCATAGTTTTATATTTGTCGAAGACAGTAGTAACGATGGAACCCTGGAGTACTTAAAAGAACAAGCACAACAGCATCCCCATATCTTTTATATCTCTCTGACCAAAAGTTTCGGCCATCAAAATGCGCTGAAAGCCGGTCTCGACAGAGCCGAAGCAGATGCGGTTATTTCTATGGATGGTGACCTGCAACATCCCCCTTCCCTGATACCTGAACTCGTAAAACAATGGGAAGCCGGATACGATGTTGTGTATACCATCCGCAATGACCACAAAGAAATTGCCCTCTGGAAAAAAAGAACCTCCCGCTTATTTTATGAAGTCATCAACAATCTTTCTGATATAGATATACAGCCCGGTACCGCCGACTTCCGGCTAATGGATAAAAAAACCGTGCAGGTATTCCGACAATTCAATGAAGCCGATCTTTTTTTACGAGGACTGATTCAATGGATGGGTTATCGTCGCATCGGAATAGAATATACCTCCCGTCTTCGGCAAAGCGGACAAACCAAATACTCCCTGAATAAGATGATTCGCTTTGCACTGCAAGGCATCACTTCTTTCAGTACAAAGCCTCTTTATATCGCCGCTTACCTCGGATTATTTTTCTCGCTTTGTTCCGTCATCTTTATACCTTATACCATTATCGGATACTTTTATGGCCATGCAGTTTCCGGCTGGGCTTCCATTATTGCAACCCTCGCTTTTTTTGGTGGCCTTCAACTAATGATTCTCGGTATCATCGGAATCTATATCGGGAAAATTTATATGCAGGGTAAGAACAGGCCCCACTACATCGTAAAAGAAACCAACCTGCCATGAAAAACCGGCATGTGTTATTGAGTTTTGATGTGGAAGAATTTGACATGCCCCTGGAATTTGGTAACTCCATCACCCTCACTGAACAACTGCTTGCCGGCAAGCAAGGCTTAGACGCCATCAAGCCCCTACTTAATGATGCCAACCTCTCTGCAACTCTTTTTACGACCGCTTTTTTTGCTGAACAATATCCGGATGATATCCGCCAATTAGCACAGCGGCATGAAATTGCATCCCATACTTACTTTCATTCCTGGTTTACTCGAGAACACCTTTTACAATCGAAACAAAAACTTGAATCAATCACCGAAAAAAAGGTGACCGGATTTCGGATGCCCCGCATGAAAGCAATAGATGTGCAACTAGTGGCCAATGCCGGATATACCTATGACTCTTCCATTCACCCCACCTGGATTCCGGGGAAGTACAACCACCTGCGGGCTCCCAGAAACATCACTCAAGTTGCAGGCATCCAAAGAATACCCGCATCGGTGAGTCCGCTTCTTCGTATCCCGCTCTTCTGGCTAAGTTTTAAAAACTTTCCCTATCATTTTTATTTATCTGTTCTTAAAAAAACATTGCGCCGGGATGGATACTGTTGTCTGTACTTTCATCCCTGGGAATTCATCGATCTCGGTAAATACCAACTTCCCCGATATACCCATCGCATCGATGGAGATGCATTGACGGAAAGACTTGCGCGGCTGATTCATGACCTGCAACCCGAAGCTGATTTCATCACTATGCACGATTACCTGATTGAAAAGAGGGAAAGGCACCAGCAGAATAAGTCCTTATGAACTTTCTCGCCCACGCGATACTCTCATTCAACGACCCGGACATTTTAACGGGCAACATGATCAGTGACCATGTCAAAGGGAAGTCACAATATGATTTTAGTCCGGGTATTCAAAAAGGCATCCGGCTCCATCGAGCTATTGACCGCTTCACCGATCTGCATCCAATTACCAAAGCAGCAAAAAATCTACTATCGCCGGCCGCAGGCCCCTATGCCGGTGCGCTGATTGACATAGTTTACGATCATTTTCTGGCACTCGATGATCAACAGACACCTGACACCGGATGGCATGACTTTGCCCAATCTGTTTACCGCGAACTAAACTCCCGCCTTGAAATTTTACCGGTCACTTTCGCCAGACTATTGCCGTATATGACTGAATACAATTGGTTGGTGAACTATCGCCACCTGCCACAAATTCAACAAAGTTTCCACGGTTTGGCCCGCCGAGCAAAATATTTTTCCAAGGCAGATGAAGCCTTTTCCTTGCTGCAGAACCATTACCCTGCATTTCAACTACATTATGATTCATTTTTTCCGGACTTAAAAAATTTCGTTCACCGGGAGTGGAGCAACGATTAGCTTGAATACTATTTTTTCTTCATTAGAATCTCTCATCTTTGTAAAAATGAACTGAATGAAAACAGCCACTACTTATGTACATGCCGGCGCACAACCTGATCCCTCCACCGGTGCCATCATGACACCTATCTTCCAGACCTCTACCTATGTGCAGGAGGCCCCCGGAAAAAATAAGGGATTTGAATACGCCAGAAGTCAGAACCCCACCCGCCAGGCACTGGAAACTGCATTGGCTGCTCTTGAATTTGGTCAATTCGGTCTTGCCTTCTCCAGCGGAGTTGCAGCAACCGACGCAGTCATTAAATTGTTGGTGCCCGGAGATGAGGTGATTGCTCCTGCCGATATGTACGGGGGAACCTACCGATTGTTCTCAAAGATATTTGCTCCCTTCGGTATCCAGTTTTCCTATGTCGACACTTCGAATATTCATAACATCGCTGCTGCCATTACACCAAAAACGCGGCTGATCTGGATAGAAACTCCCACTAATCCACTGATGAGCATCACCGATATTGCTGCAACCGCTCAAATTGCACATAAAGCAGGTGCCCTGCTCTGCGTAGACAATACATTTGCTTCTCCTTACCTCCAAAATCCTTTACAACTCGGAGCAGATATCGTTATGCATTCTTCAACCAAATACCTGGGAGGTCACAGCGATGTTATTCAGGGTTGTCTGGTTATGAATGATGCCGGCCTGCGAGATAAACTCTATTTTATCCAAA
>JBIIRN010000153.1:0-5010 GCA_044341525.1 Sediminibacterium sp.
CCAGGTTTTGCCATAATCATAGGTGACAAAAATATAAGGGGCATAATCATCCAGTTTGTACCGGGTTCCAATCAGGTATGCTGACCCCTTAACATAAGGATTCACTTCAATGCAATTCCACATCATCCATTTTCCGGCTTCTGCAGGTGTTACATTCTCCCAATTCTTGCCACCATCCTTGCTCACGTGAACCAGGCCATCATCACTGCCTGTCCACAACAAATCTTTCTCCAGTGGTGATTCAGCAGCTGTGAAAATGGTGCAATAATATTCTACGGAAGTATTATCCTTTGTGATGGGTCCTCCGCTGGATACCTGCTTAGATTTATCGTTGGTGGTCAGATCGGGACTGATGATGTCCCAACTTTGTCCTTCATTTTCCGTTACAAAAAGATGATTCCCGCCGGCATATAATCTTTTGGGATTATGAGGGGAGAAGAAGAAGGGGAAGTTCCACTGGAACCTGTACTTAAGCACGTCGGCACCGGAACCCATCGGGTTATCCGGCCAAACATTGATGGCCCTGTTTTCACCGGTGCGGTGATCGAGTCTCGACAAATATCCTCCATAGTTTCCTCCATATACTATATCAGGATTAAGTGGATCGGCCTGAACATAGCCACTCTCTGATCCGGCAGTAACGTCCCAGTCCCGCTGTGATATGCCCGGACCATTTGTCTTGCTGCGGATGCGAACGGTTGAATTATCTTGTTGTGCTCCGAGAATGCGATAGGGGTAAGCATTATCAGTAGAAACCCTGTAAAATTGAGCGGTGGGCTGATTTTCGTAGGTACTCCAGTTACTTCCTCCGTCAAATGAAACCTGTGCGCCCCCATCATCAGCGACAATCATGCGTTGCCCGTCCTGTGGATCAATCCAAAGATCGTGGTGATCGCCATGGGGGGTATTGACTGATTGAAATGTTTTTCCACCATCTCTGCTTCGCATGAATTCAACGTTCGGACAATATACCAGGTTTTCATTGGCAGGATCTACAAAAACTTTGGAATAATACCAGGCGCGCTGACGAATGTTATTATCATTGCTGGTCATCGTCCATGTTTCACCCGCATCATTACTTACGAACAATCCACCGGCAGCATTTTCGATAATTGCATATACTTTATCAGTATTGGAAGGGGCGACTGCTACCCCCACAATACCCCAGGTACCCTTCGGCAATCCTTTCTTTGCGGTGAGGGCCGTCCAGGTTACTCCTCCATCTGTACTCTTGTAAAGTCCGCTTCCGGGTCCACCACTTTCCATGCTGTGGGGTCTTCTGATTACTTCCCACATACCGGCATATAAAACAGATGGATTACCCGGCTCCATCACCAAATCAGAGCAGCCGGTTTGCTCATTGACAAACAATGTTTTGGTCCATGTTTTACCGCCATCGGTTGTTTTAAAAACACCTCTTTCTGCCGATGGTCCGAACAAATGACCCATAACAGCAACCCATACCGTCTGAGGATCTTTGGGGTGTACGATGATACGAATAATATGTCTGCCGTCTTTGAGTCCAATGTTTTTCCAGGATTTGCCGGCATCATCGCTGCGCCACATTCCTCCAAGGCCCTCCGACACATTTCCTCGCATGGTATTCTCACCCTCCCCAACATACACAATCGTTTCATCGGAGGGAGCGAGTGCAACAGAACCGATGGAACTGCCAAAGTACTTATCTGAAATGTTTTTCCAGTTGCTGCCGGCATCTGTTGTTCTCCAAACTCCACCACCGGTAGCGCCAAAATAAAAAGTATTTTTTTGGGTACGGCTTCCTGTTACTGCAGCACTTCTGCCCCCGCGGAACGGACCTACGAGGCGATAGCTAACCTTACTCAATAAGCGGTCATCCTCGGAAGGGGCGTTAGCCATTGCAACGGTCGGAACAGAGGCAACCTTATTTTTAGTTTGTGACCAGGCAGTACTTACTGCCAATAACAATAGTAAGAACAATACATTTTTTTTCATATCAAGTCAATTGGGTATCCAAGATACCAATGTATTGACAGAGAAAAAAATGAAATCAGAGCGGGAAATTACTTAACGTGGTACCATTTTTCCTCCAACCCTTCATTTACTTTAATAGCGATGTTTTCAATCTCGCTCTCAATAGGACCAAAACCCAAGGTATATTTTGCCGGAAATTTAATGCCGTTTACATCTTTGTATTCTTTAACGAACAAGGTCGCCTTATCGTCCTTCCGCATACCTCTTCCGAAGGCCTTCATCATACTTCCAAAACCGGACATATTGGCTGCCATGTCACCGGTCGCCTCCATCTGCTTGACGAGACCTGTTTGCGTGTCAAAAAAATAGGTGATTACCTGGCCGGTTTTCAGGGTAAGCTTTACTTTTTGACAAGGCACTCTACTGATTTTTTCTGTGCCAACAAATTCAGCTGTATGTCCTTTGGCAGCATAATTCACCAAATCACCGAATGCCCCTGCACAATCCAGTTCATATTGCTGCGCAGCTACTTCAGCATCCGGAATGCGGGATGTAACTGAAGATGTTCCCTGCATGTCGCCAAAACCGCGCATGGCGGGAATAAAAATGTAGCCGGAAGTATCAGTCAACATGGTATAACTATCTCCCATGCCCATGATTCCTCCGATCTGGCGGCGGAACAATTTGCCTTTTTCTTTAACCAGGGTGAGGGGTAAGTCGATGGTACGGCCCATCATACCCATGGCCAGGGTGCTATTGATTTCCAGGTAACGGATGGCTTCCAACTTTTCCCGACCACCGGCAGCCGTTTCATAGCGGGAAATGATTTCTTCTGCTGTCTGGCTAAAGGCAGGTGAAAAAAAGAAGAGCGAACCAAGAAAAAGGGTCAGGAAACGAAAATTCATGGGGTGATTTTTAAGTAGAGTAGTTTGAATGGCACTCGAAAGGAATGCAAAATTAAATTGCTACCTTTTACCAACAAAATCAGAGCAGTAAAGTTCAGTCTAACAAAAGAAGCAACAATGAAGCAGCAATGGACCCTCAGAGGCAATCGGGTAGACCCGGTACAAAAAAAAATACAATATGCCGAAATAACGGTGGCAGACGGAAAGATCAAGGAAATTAATCTCCTGAAGGATGATATACAACCGGGAGTACCTTTTCTCTTACCCGGCTTCATCGATAGCCATGTGCACATAGAAAGCAGTATGCTGGTACCGGCTGAATTCGCGCGACTGGCAGTGGTACACGGAACCATTGCCACCATCAGTGACCCGCATGAGATTGCCAATGTCTGTGGAATTGACGGAGTTGATTTTATGATCAACAACGGAAAACAGGTACCGTTTAAATTTCATTTCGGCGCCCCCAGTTGTGTGCCTGCCACTATTTTTGAAACGGCAGGGGCTGAATTAAATAGTGAAGCGGTAGAAAATTTATTATCACGTGACGATATCTATTACCTGAGTGAAATGATGAATTTCCCGGGTGTATTGCAGGAAGATCCTGAAGTGATGAAAAAAATTGCAGCAGCCGGGCGTCTGGGAAAACCGGTAGATGGACATGCTCCGGGACTGCGAGGAGAGGAAGCTGCCCGGTATATCGCTGCAGGCATTTCAACTGATCATGAATGTTTTACAGAAGAAGAGGCCCTGGATAAATTGCAGCAAGGCATGAAAATTCTCATTCGGGAAGGGAGTGCGGCAAAAAATTTTGATGCACTCATCAATCTGTTGCACCGATATCCTGAACAGATGATGTTTTGCAGCGATGATAAACATCCTGATAGTCTGGCCGATCATCATATCAATCAGCTCTGTGCCCGTGCCATCCAAAAAGGAATACCTCTCTTCCATGTTTTACAGGCAGCTTGTGTGAATCCGGTAAAGCACTATCAAATGAATGTAGGACTCTTACAACCCGGTGATCCGGCTGATTTTATTTTGGTAACCGACCTGCAACACTTTCAGGTAGAAGCAACTTACATCGAGGGCATGCTGGTCGCCGAGCAAGGAAAAACTTTGATCCCCTCTAGCCCCTCGTCTCTTCCTAATCAGCCTTTTTATCCGGTAAGTATTCAACCGGAACAACTGATTTTAACGGTAGATAACTATCCTGCAGATGCTGAGGGAAATGTTCCGGTTATAGGTGCGCTCGATGGACAATTGATTACCCATCGGTTGTCATTACAAGGGAAAAAAGAAAAGGGCTCTTATGTTAGTGATCCATCAACAGATATCCTGAAAATTGTAGTGGTGAACCGGTATCAACCTGCCCCGGTGGCCATCGGACTGGTACATGGATTTGGTCTGCAATCCGGTGCCATCGCCTCTTCAGTGGCCCATGACAGCCACAACATAGTAGCAGTTGGGGTAGATGATACGAGTCTGGCTAAAGCCATTCAACTGGTAGCAGATAGCAGGGGTGGGGTGAGTTGCGTAAGGGGGGTAGAGGATGATACTCCGGTTCTATTGCCACTTCCGGTAGCCGGACTCATGAGTGCTGAAGACGGCTATCAGGTAGCCGCTGCCTATACCAACATAGACCAAATGGCAAAAAAAATAGGGAGTAACTTATCTGCCCCCTTCATGACCCTTAGCTTCATGGCCTTGCTGGTAATACCACATATCAAACTCAGTGATAAAGGACTTTTCGACGGAGATCAGTTTCGATTCCTGACCAAGACATCTGAATGAGTTTGATTATTTTTTATAAAACAAAAGATTGCCAGTAGCTTTACTCACTTAAACAAATGTTTTCATGTTAGTCAATCTAAGTAGCCAACATTCCCTCATCAGCAATTGGGTCGCTGAGTTAAGAAATGTAGAGGTTCAAAATGATCGCATGCGATTTCGGACCAACCTGGAGCGGATCGGTCAGGCAGCAGCTTATGAGATCAGTAAAATATTGCCCTGGAAAATACAGGAAACTCGCACCCCCCTGGGCATTCATGAAAGCAAAGTATTAGAGTCGCAACCCGTTCTTGCTACCATTCTCAGGGCCGGCTTACCCATGCATGCCGGGATGCTTCAATTTTTTGATAAAGCAGATAATGCA
>JBIIRN010000154.1:0-5006 GCA_044341525.1 Sediminibacterium sp.
TGATATTCGTCGCTACCAGGCCAATTTCCCCATGGCGATTCAGGATACCGGGATGCTGGTGTATCATTACCAGGCGAACCGGCCCCAGGAGCAATTCCTGGAACTCCGGTATTGCATCAGTGGCAATAAATATTGTCCTCAAAAAAATTGTTCCGGCTGTGCCCAGGTGCCTACGGAAGGATGTAATGGAAAACTGGCTACTGTTGACCTGTTTACTTTTCATTTCACTGCCGATTTTTTGGGTCAGTTTGTGCAGAATGTAAAATTATCTGGAGCCAAGGATGAGGTGCTGGCTTTTCGTCATCCTGCTTCTTTCACTCAACTCTATCCGTTATCGGTTCGCAAAAGAACCTTACTTGATCAGTTATTGAATCATAGCTATTCGGGTTCTATGGAAAATATTTATGTGAATGCCCGCATTCATGAATTATTGCTCTATGGCCTTGATTACCTGGAAGCCGAAAAGGAAGAAGTATTTGCCTGTAAGTTCCTCGCTGATGATCAGGGCCGCGATCGAATTTTACTGGCACGGGATATTCTGTTGGAACACATTGGTGACCCTATCACCATCAAAGACCTGAGTCGCAAAGTGGCCATGAATGAGTGCTACCTGAAAAAGGGGTTTAAAGAAGTATTCGGAACCACCATTTTTGATTATTATCAACAGCAGCGCATGGAGCATGCTAAATACCTGCTCTATGAAAAATCACTCAGTGTGACGGATGTATCAGCCCAGTTGGGGTATTCATCTATTTCTCATTTCTCTGCCGCCTTTAAAAAACATACCGGTATTAAGCCCTGCGAATTGTTACAGTAACGCGGTGCCCGGTGACTAAAAACCTGCCGCATGAAGCAATTATTTTCAATCCTTGCCTTATTCATTTTTGTTTCCTGCGGAAAAAAGCAGGCAGACCTCATCGTGCATCACGGCACTATTTACACGGTGGATAGTTCCTTTACCATAGCTGAAGCCATGGCGATTAAAGATGGAAAAATTCTGGCTACCGGTACCAATGATCAAATAATGAATGCGTATCAATCGGCGCAACAACTTGATGCCGGAGGAGCACCCATTTATCCGGGCTGGATTGATGCGCATGCACATTTTGTCGGTTATGGTCAATCACTTAATACCGTCGATCTGTTTGGCACTGCCAGTTGGGAAGAAGCAGTAGCACGGGTGAAGGAATTCGCATTGGCGCATCCTGAACTGGAGTGGATTGAAGGAAGGGGCTGGGATCAGAACAAATGGCCCGGCAAGCAGTTTCCGGACAATAAGTTGCTCAATGAATCTTTCCCCAATAGGCCCGTGGTACTGACCCGTGTTGACGGACATGCATCTATTGCTAACAATGAAGCTTTGCGCAGAGCCGGTATTCGGGCCGGACAAATCATTGAGGGGGGCGCTGTTTTGGCAAAAAATGGAGTTGCTACCGGCGTGTTGATCGATAATGCAGACAATGCAGTCTATGCCGTCAAGCCGCCTGCTGCGTCGGAAGCCATGGAGAAGATGTTACTGCGTGCGCAGGAAAATTGTTTCGCGATGGGACTCACCTCCATTACCGATTGTGGTTTGCCGAATTCAATGGTTGAGTTGATTGATTCCCTGCAGCAAAAAGGAAAACTGGCCATGCGTTTGAATGTTATGCTGAGTGATCAGGAAGAAAATTTTGCCATCTGGTTGAAGCGAGGACCTTATGAAACCGATCGGCTTCGGGTGGCTTCATTCAAGATTTACGGTGATGGTGCATTGGGAAGCCGGGGTGCCTGCCTGATTCATGATTATACTGATCAGCCCGGCTGGAAGGGCTTTTTGTTGCGCAGTATTGCTCATTATGATTCTGTAGCTGCCCGTTTGGTGAATAGTGATTTTCAGATGTGTACCCATGCTATTGGTGACAGTGCCAACCGGGCGCTGTTAAAGATTTATGCCAAATACCTGAAAGGAAAGAATGACCGTCGCTGGCGCATCGAACATGCACAGGTTATCCATCCCGAAGACTTTACCTATTATGGTAATTATAACATCATCCCTTCCGTACAACCTACCCATGCCACCAGCGATATGTATTGGGCGGGCGATCGGCTGGGTGCTGAACGAATGAAAGGGGCCTATGCTTTTCGTCAATTGCTGGATCAAAATGGATGGATTCCCCTGGGAACTGATTTTCCGGTGGAAGATATTTCCCCCTATAAAACTTTTTTAGCGGCCGTATTCCGAAAAGACAGCAAGGGATTTCCGGCTGATGGTTTTCAAATGGACAATTCACTCACCCGAGAACAGACCATTCGGGGTATGACCATTTGGGGAGCCCGTGCAGCCATGCAGGAAAATCAAATAGGGAGTTTGGAAGCCGGTAAAAAAGCAGATTTCATTTTGCTCTCCCAAGACCTGATGAAGGTGTCAGAAACGCAAGTTTTGTCGACCAAGGTGTTATCTACTTATATCGGAGGCAAGCAGGTATACAGCGTTCGTTAAGCCGGAAGGTTGCCCACCATTTTTTCCGGCTTCACCCATTCATCGAATTCTTCTGCTGTGAGGTACCCTAATTTCACCGCCATTTCTTTGAGCGTAGTTCCTTCTTTGTGCGCCTTTTGCGCAATCTCTGCTGCTTTGTAATATCCAATTTTGGTGTTGAGCGCAGTCACCAGCATCAGACTGTTGTTCACATGTTTTTGGATGTTGGCCTCAATCGGTGCTAATCCTTTTGCACATTTTTCATTGAAGCTTACACAACCTTCCCCAATCAATCGGGCACTGTGCAGAAAATTGTAAATCATCACCGGCTTGAATACGTTGAGTTCGAAATGTCCGGTGGCACCACCTATGTTGATAGCCACATCATTTCCGAGCACCTGGGCAGCAATCATGGTGAGGGCTTCGCATTGGGTGGGGTTCACTTTGCCGGGCATGATGGACGAACCCGGTTCATTATCGGGGATGAAGAGTTCACCGATGCCGCTGCGCGGACCGGAAGAAAGCATGCGGATGTCATTGGCGATCTTCATCAGACTAACTGCTACTGTCTTCAAGGCACCATGTGCTTCTACGATGGCATCATGAGCTGCGAGTGATTCGAATTTATTCGCAGCAGTAACAAACGGAAATCCGGTGAGGCGGGCAATGTGACCGGCAACATTTACATCGTATCCGGGAGGTGTATTGATTCCGGTGCCAACAGCAGTTCCGCCCAGTGCCAGTTCACTCAGGTGACTGAGCGTGTTGCGGATGGCTTTCATGCCATGGTCAAGTTGGGCGACATATCCGCTGAGTTCCTGTCCGAGTGTGAGCGGCGTTGCATCCATGAAGTGCGTTCTGCCAATCTTCACGATGTGCATGAACTCTTTGCTTTTTTGTGCCAGCGTATCTCTCAAGGCCTGAATGCCCGGCAGGGTATTTTCAATCAATACCTTGTAGGCAGCTATGTGCATGGCAGTGGGGAAGGTATCGTTGGAGGATTGTGATTTATTTACGTCATCATTGGGGTGGAGGAACTTCTCCGCATCATTCAGTGAACCACCTTTCATTACATGTCCGCGATAGGCGATCACTTCATTTACATTCATATTGCTTTGGGTGCCGCTGCCGGTTTGCCATACGACCAGTGGAAACTGATCATTCAATTGTCCGTTTAAAATTTCATCACATACCTGCCCGATCAGGTCTGATTTTTCTTTGGGCAATACCCCCGCTTCCTGATTGGTGATGGCCGCTGCTTTTTTCAGGTAGGCAAATGCCTCAATGATTTCCCGCGGCATGCGGTTGATGTCCTGCGCTATTTTAAAATTCTCAATGCTGCGCTGGGTTTGTGCACCCCAGTAAACATGTGCAGGTACCTGTACGGCACCCATGGTATCTTTTTCTATCCGGTATTCCATATCCCAATTTTTATACTAAAAATGATGCGGCAAAGGTAAGGTGAAGCCGGAATACAAAGGCTTTATTTTCATAGAAGGCACCTTCTTGTTTAATAGGTTCGTTATCATTACAATTGTTTTTCATTAATTTCAACAAGAAGAATTTGTCTATGAAAAAAATACTCTTGCTTTTCTGCACCACTTCTTTTTTGTTGGTTGGGGCACAAAGTTATCAGCCGGACTGGTCCTCACTGAATACACGTCCGGTTCCAAACTGGTTTCGGGATGCAAAATTTGGCATTTTCATACACTGGGGGGTCTATGCTGTTCCGGGATATACAACCAAGGGGGGCTATGCTGAGTGGTACCAGCACGGACTTGAAACAGGCGACAGTGCCCGCAAGGAATATCACCGCAAAAGATTTGGCAACCTGACCTATTACCAACTGGCTGATCAGTTCAAAGCCGAGTTATACAATCCCGATGAGTGGGCCCGCTTATTTGAAAAATCAGGGGCAAAATACATTGTACTTACTTCCAAGCACCACGATGGATATGCGCTCTGGCCCAGCAATGAAGCCAGTCGTACCTGGGGATGGGGTTGGAATTCACTCGTGACCGGACCTCGTCGTGATTTGCTCGGAGATCTGTTCAGGGCAGTTAGAAAAACCAGTGTTCGACCCGGGATGTATTATTCTCTGTTTGAATGGTTCAATCCGCTTTGGAAAACTGATCCTGAAAAATATGTGAGCACGCATGTTTGGCCACAGATGAAAGAGTTGGTCAATAATTACCGACCGGATGTATTCTGGACAGATGGGGACTGGGACGCGACTGATGAGACCTGGAAGTCAAAAGAATTCCTGGCCTGGTTGTACAATGAAAGTCCGGTAAAAGACAGGGTGGTAACTTATGATCGGTGGGGAAGTGGCATTCGTTTCAAGCAAGGTGCTGTATACACACCCGAGTACCAGCCGGAACTGGATTTCGATCAACATTACTGGGAAGAAAGCAGGGGCATGGGATATTCTTATGGATACAACCGGGAAGAAGATGCCTGGGATTACAACTCCTCGCAGTCGCTCATTTATCACCTCATTGACAAAGTAAGCAGGGGTGGGAATTTTCTGCTCGATATCGGCCCGGAT
>JBIIRN010000155.1:0-5003 GCA_044341525.1 Sediminibacterium sp.
CACAAAAAACGGTTGGAATGAATATCCAATAATTTGCAGTTCCTACTCTACCATCCGACCGATGATAGCCCATGAACGTCCTTTCCCTGAAATCACTTACATCCGGCGGCGTCCAATTTTGTAATGCATCCCTCCATCCGAAGGGTGAAGCAGCATGGGCCGTATTGTGGACTGTGATCAAAGTTCCCCGCTTCACCTGCTGTAAAGTCTTTCCTACCAATACTCCGTACATAACTACAGGGGCATCTTTTGGCATATCATCCAGAAAAAGCTTGTGTTTGGCAGGAATATCTTCTATTAGTATAACAGTTCTTTCTCCAAAGGAAATTTCTGAACCTGCAGGTAAATGCTGCAGCGCTACCCACACATTGTCGGAGGGATGAATCAAAAGAACTTTAGTCTTCTCTGGTACCATAACATGAGTTTCTATACGCTAAACAAGGACAGTTCTCATCATCAGGAAATTTTTATCCGGGATTTTGTTTAACCGCCTGTCTTGCCAGCAATTTCCATTGATTGTTCTCTCGAACCCAAACATACAAAACCCTCAACTTTACATTCATCCGATTCCCCTTATCTATGATCTCAGCCATCAGATGGCATCTCACCCAAGCTGCTTTTTGGAGCTTTGCTATCACCTGATCACTAACTTCCAATGTAATAAAATCAGATACCCCTGTAACTAAGTTTTTCACGAAGGATTCTTTCCCCTCGATTATTCCGCTTGAATGACCATAGGTTAGACTATCATGAATCAATTCCTCAAGCTGCCTCCCATCTCCTTCCAACATAGCCTGGTGTAACCGTTTAACAGCGGATTCTAATGAAAACTGTTTTGACGACTGGGCCCTGACTGTACCGAAGGAGTAAAGTACCATTATCAAAACACAAAAGCATTTCATATATCCTGATTTATCAGGAAAGATACTACATTCAAAGCATCAGACATACCAGACAAAAAAGCAATCTAATGCATCCTAATCAGCATGGAATGCAACTAAAACAAACCGGTGAAATTCTGTGATTAATGCTTATTTTAGAGTCGGTCAATTTATCACCCATGAGCTTTAAACCCCGGCTTAGCTTCCTGCAGATCATCAATATGAATGTGGGATTCTTTGGTATCCAATACAGTTTCGGCTTGCAACAAACTGCCATTAATCCTATCTATGATTTTTTGGGGGCTCAACCGGAAGAAATACCCTTACTAAACCTCGCTGGGCCCGTCACCGGATTGTTGATTCAACCTATCATAGGAGCACTCAGTGATAAGACCTGGCATCCTCGATGGGGCAGGAGAAAACCCTACTTTTTCATCGGAGCATTATTTTGTAGTCTCTGTCTCTTCATTTATCCCTTCAGCAGTTCTCTTTGGATGGCAGCCGGGTTACTTTGGGTGCTGGATGCCGCCAATAACACCGCCATGGAGCCCTACAGGGCATTCATTGCAGATAAACTGCCTGCCAGTCAGATGCCTACCGGATTTCTAACCCAAAGCTTTTTTACCGGATTAGGTATTACGTTAGCCAATCTCTCGCTGTTCTTTTTTCAGAAAATGGATTTTCTACAACAATCGCATGGGAAGATTCCATACTGGGTATTCGCCTCCTTCTTTCTGGGTTCCCTCTGTTCGATTTCTTCTGTTCTGTGGTCTATCACTACAACCCCGGAAATTCCGCCAACAGAAGAAGAACTGACAGCACTAAAAAAAGAGAAGATCAATATTTTCACTCCGTTTATTGAAATCATTGCTGCCATCCGACACATGCCAAAAGTTATGTGGCAGCTGGCATTGGTGTATTTGTTTCAGTGGTATGCCCTTTTTTGTTACTGGCAAAACACCTCAAAAAGTATCGCCCTAAGCGTATGGAATGCTACCCCCTCCAGTAATCCGGCTGCTTACAAAGAAGCGGTTTCCTGGGCCGGACTGGTGAGTGGCTGGTCGAATATTGTCACTTTCCTCTCTGCCTTCGGATTAGTTTATATGGCTAAAAGATACACTCCAAAATATGTACATCTCATCTGCCTGATACTGGCAGGAGTCGGACTACTTGCATATCCGCAAATGAGTAATCAGAATATGCTGCTTCTGCCGGTTACCGCCTTTGGAATCGCCTGGGCCAGCATGATGGGAGTGCCTTATTTAATGGTAGTTCACGACATCCCGAAAGAGAGGTATGGAGTTTATATGGGTATCATCAATATGATGATTGTTATTCCAATGATTATTCAAACGACAACTTTTGGATTTATCTTAAAGAATTTTCTGGGCAATGATCCGCGTCATGCTATTTCTTTTGCAGGCATTTTGTTACTTGTCGCAGCAGTAGCCACTCTATTTATCAAAGCAAGAGTTCCTTCAGAAGAAGAATTAAATGCAGCCCCTTCCATCGGAAGCCATTAATCAAAAAAATATATCTATCAGACATGTCAATTTTTTGTATTGGAGAGGCATTGATCGATATGATCTGTACGGATAAAGGAAGTGCTTTGTCTGAAGGAAATCACTTCCTGAAAAAAGCAGGTGGTGCCCCCACCAATGTAGCAGCCGCCATAGCCGCATTGGGAGGAGAAGTTTCTATCGCAGCTAAAGTGGGCAATGATCCGTTTGGAAAGCACCTACGGGATGTTTTACAAAATTTTGGAGTTGACACCCACTGGTTGCTCAACGACCCGGAACACTTTACCACACTTGCCTTCGTCTCCCTCATGGAAAACGGAGAACGAGACTTTGTCTTCAACAGAGGAGCAGATGGCTTTTTGAGTGAGGAAGATCTAAAAGATTTATCCCTCCCCGAAAATTGCATTGTACATTTTGGCTCAGCGACTGCCTTTCTTCCCGGACCATTACAGACTGCTTATACCGGCTTGCTGGAAAAAGCCCGACAGCAAAATATTTTTACCAGCTTCGACCCTAATTACAGACACCTGTTATTTCCAAATGGTACTTCCCACTTTGTCGAACAGAGCAGAAACTTTTTAAGACAGTGTGATTTTTTCAAGGTAAGTGATGAAGAAGCGATGCTGATTACAGGTACAACCGATCTAATTACTGCAGCTCAGGAACTAGTAAAACTTTCTCCGGCTGTATTTGCCATCACCCTTGGCAAAGAGGGTACATTACTCAGCAGGCAAGGAGAAACAACCATTGTTCCCAGTATTGCTATTCAACCTGTTGATACTACCGGAGCAGGTGATGCTTTTGTTGGTGCTGTTCTTTATCAACTGAGTCAATATCCTGCCGGCGATCGCAGGACCTTAAGCTTCACTGAATGGCAGTTAATCACCGCCCGCGCCAACAAAGCCGGTGCCCGTACCTGTGAATTCATGGGAGCCATGGAAGCCTTTAAACACCTCAATCACCAGATACTTCAATAGAAATTCAGTGTACCAGCATTCCCTCCACGCGACTATCTCAAAATTAGTTGATAAGCCCCTGCGAAAAAAGAATGACGCAGATATGGCTTTTTATACCCGCTTGATCGCCAACGCAACAGATATTGAGTCGCTGTTTTCTTCCATCTATGGCGACCATCCGGCCAGGGAAGCCCAATTCAATCAACTCATCGAAATTATTTTCCAAGCCCATTTAACTAGAAGAGCGGCCTTAAGAAACAGCGATGAAAAGAAGCTGGAAAAAGGCAATTGGTACCTGAGCCAGGAAATCGTCGGAATGAGTTTATATGTAGACCGCTTTGCGGGAAGTTTAGCTGGGGTTGGAGATCAACTGAATTACTTAAATGATCTGGGTGTGAACTTTCTTCACCTCATGCCCCTGTTTGAAAGTCCACCCGGTGAAAGTGATGGCGGGTATGCCGTTGCTGATTTTCGGAAAATCGATTCCCGTTTTGGTACCATGGAAGACTTTCATTCTTTGAAACAGGAGATGGAAAAAAGAGACATGTACCTGATGCTGGACTTTGTGCTGAATCACACTTCTCACCAACATACCTGGGCGCAGCAGGCAAAAGCTGGTGACCCGTATTACCAGGATTTTTATTACCTATACAACGATCGGCATCTGCCGGATCAGTTCGATGCCTCCATGCCCGAAATTTTTCCTGAAAGTTCTCCCGGAAACTTTACCTATATCAAAGAATGCAGGCAATGGGCAATGACCGTGTTCCACCATTATCAGTGGGACCTGAACTATACCAATCCCGCAGTTTTCAATGCCATGCTGGATAACCTGCTTTTCTATGCCAACCTGGGGGTAGACATTGTACGGATTGATGCCCCTGCCTTCATTTGGAAGAAGCTAGGCACCAGTTGTCAGAACCTTCCGGAAGCACATACCCTGCTTTGCCTGCTGAAACAATGCTTACAAGTAGCAGCCCCGGGTGTTGCCTTGTTGGGAGAAGCCATCGTTGCCCCTGCAGAGATCATGAAATACTTTGGAGAAGGAAATTATACCGGAAGAGAATGTGATTTCGCCTATAATGCTACGCAAATGGCATTGCAGTGGGATGCGCTGGCCACCGGAGATACCCGTGTCATGCTTTCTGCACAACCCCTCTTATCGCAAAAGCCAAAAGGTACTTCCTGGATTACTTATACAAGATGTCATGATGATATCGGACTGGGATATGATGACAGTATGATTGCTGCTGCCGGCTTCCAACCTTACGCACACAGAAAGTTTTTAAAAGATTATTACTCGGGGGCACTGTCAGAATCACCTGCGACCGGGGCCCTGTTTTCTGTAAATCCTAAAACACAGGATGCACGCATCAGTGGTACTTTGGCATCGCTTTGCGGATTGGAAAAGGCACAAAAAGAAAATAATAATGCCCAACGCACCATTGCCGTGCAAAGGATTCTACTAATGCAGGCACATAGTTTTTTACTCGGAGGAATACCCATGCTTTTTTATGGTGATGAACAGGGCGCCGTGAATGACTATAGTTACTTGAGCGACCCGGGTAAAAGTTACGATAACCGTTGGATGCATCGCCCCCTGATCCATTGGGAATCATGGAATGCTTCCAAGAATACCGATGGCC
>JBIIRN010000156.1:0-4895 GCA_044341525.1 Sediminibacterium sp.
CCGATGTAAAGCGTGTTTTGCAACAGATGAAATCCTGCTGCGAGAAAATTCACAGCGGCAAATGGAAGGGCTATACCGGAAAAGCCATTAAAAACATTGTGAACATTGGTATAGGAGGAAGTGACCTTGGACCGGTGATGGTGACGGAGGCATTGAGACCCTATCATATCCCCGGCATGCGTTGCTTCTTTGTAAGCAATGTAGATGGTGCGCACATTGCGCAAACGCTTCAACAGGTTGACCCTGAAGAAACAATCTTCCTGATTGCTTCCAAAACTTTTACCACCCAGGAAACCATGACCAATGCGCATACGGCGAGGAACTGGTTCCTGCAACATGCCCAACAGGAAAAATACATTACCAAACATTTTCTGGCATTGAGTACGAACGAAAAAGCGGTGAATGATTTTGGTATTCATCCGGATAATCGATTTGAGTTTTGGGACTGGGTAGGGGGACGTTATTCCTTGTGGAGTGCAATCGGACTTTCGATTGCTTTGACCATTGGTTTTGCTGCTTTTGAAGATCTTTTAAAGGGAGCGCATTCGGTGGATGAACACTTCCGGAAAGAAAAATCAGATAAAAATATTCCGGTGATCATGGCATTGATCGGACTTTGGTATACCAATTTCCTGGGTGCCCAGAGTGAGGTAATTCTTCCTTATGATCAGAACCTGCATCGCCTTCCTGCTTACTTACAGCAGGCCAATATGGAGAGCAATGGTAAATATGTAGACAGAAATGGGAATCCGGTAAGTTATCCCACCGGTCCCGTTATCTGGGGTGAGCCGGGGACGAATGGCCAACATGCATTTTACCAATTAATTCATCAGGGAACCCTGCTGATACCGGCAGATTTCATTGCAGCGGCGAACAGCCATTATGATCTCGGGAACCATCACCTGCAACTCCTCTCCCACTTTTTTGCACAGACCGAAGCGCTGATGAATGGCAAAACAGAAAAAGAAGTGGTCGGTGAGTTAACGGCTGCGGGATTGAGTGAAGATGCCATTGAAAAACTGACTCCCTTTAAAATATTTACCGGTAATAAACCCTCCAATAGTTTTCTGGTAAAGCAATTGACTCCCTATACATTGGGTCAGCTGATTGCTTTTTATGAACACAAGATTTTCGTGCAAGGGATTATCTGGAATATTTTCAGTTTTGATCAATGGGGAGTTGAATTAGGAAAGCAGCTGGCAGGAAAAATCTTACCGGAATTAAGTGCGGAAGGAAAGATCACAACTCATGATGCTTCTACCAATGGGTTAATGAATGCCTGTCTGGAGATGCGTCGACCTGTTTAAACATTCATGTTACATGCCGAAATCGCTTACCATACGTGCTATTGAGCCGGGAGATAATGCTTCTTTGGCCACTATTATTCGATCGGTATTGGAAGAATTTGGTGCCAATAAACCCGGAACAGTTTATTTTGACCAGGAGACGGATCATTTGCATGAACTATTCAGTACTACGCCCGGCAGTGCCTATCGTGTTGCAGTTCAGGATGGGAAAATATGGGGGGGAGCAGGTGTATTCCCTACACCCAATTTACCGGAGGGAACCTGTGAACTGGTTAAAATGTATCTTTTACCCGAAGCCAGGGGGAAGGGAGTTGGAAAGGCTTTGATTTTGGAAGCATTTCAACTGGCGAAAATGCTGGGTTATCAAAGAATGTACCTCGAGACCATGCCGGAACTAAGAACGGCGATTGGGATGTATGAAAAAATGGGGTTTCAGTACCTCGAGGGTCCTAAAGGTTGTTCCGGTCACAATGGATGTGATATCTGGATGGAGCGGGAATTATAGCCGCTGCAAAATGTATCATCTGCAGAATATCCAGCGAATTAGTTTAGCCAATTGGTTCTGAATAAAAAAGCCCGCCGCAGGCGGGCTCGATTATTCGATGACCAGTAAGCAACTACTTGTTTATAATCAGTTTGACAACTCGATTATCCGAGTTTTTTACCATTTATCTACTACCTCACCGCTCAGATTATCTCCGGCAGTTGCCTCTTGTCTGGGCGCAGCTGCTACGGGTTCAGTCAGTTGAGCAGGTGCTTCTGCTGCCTGAGTAATTTCTCCACTCCCATTTTCGCCTTCATTTTCAGGGTATTCGTGGTTAAAAGCATCAAAATCGAAATCGGGCATCAATTCGGTTTTGACATAGTCCACTGCTTCCTGCATCGCCTTCATGAACTTGTTAAAATCTTCTTTGTACAGGAAGATCTTATGCCGGTCATACCCGTTGTCATCAAAGCGTTTTCTGCTTTCGGTAATGGTCAGGAAGTAATCATTTCCTTTGGTTGAGCGTACATCAAAAAAATAGGTTCTCCGCTTTCCCGCACGAATTCGCTTACTGTAAACACTGTCCATTTTTTTGTCATTGTTCTCGTAGGCCACTGTAATTGGTTTTGAATATGATACGAATATTTGATATTCAAATATAGTATTGTTTTACAATTTTCAAAATTTTTGACCAATTAATTCTACATATAATAAATATAAATAATGCTACTTATTTCCTGACATTTGTAACTGCCGGCGATAGAGTCGGGCATAATATCCCTCTTTTGCGAGTAATTCCTCTTGATTTCCTCTTTCTATGATCTGACCATTTTCAAGAACCAGTATCTGGTCAAACGTGAGGGCGGTAATAATTCGGTGTGTGATGAAGACCAGGGTTCTGTTTCCGAGCCAGTTGTTTAGGTTACCGGCGATGAATGCTTCAGTAGCTGTATCAACTGCACTCAGGCAGTCATCAAGTAGCAGGAATTGCGGTTCAGACATCAGAGCCCTAGCAATTGCTACTCTTTGTTTTTGCCCCCCGCTGAGGGTGATGCCCCGTTCCCCTACCCTGGTCTGGTAGCCATCCGGGAAGCCCATGATATCTTCGTGCACCCCGGCCAAGCGGGCAGCATTTTCAATTTTCGTTTTGTCAGGGGGTTCTTTACATCCAAAGCTGATATTGGCTTCTATGGTATCGCTGAATAAAACCACATCCTGTTGTACATATCCAATGGCATTTCGCAACTCTTCCAATTGAATTTGATGCAGTGGAATTCCGCCCCAGTTAATTACACCCGAACCCGGGTCATACATTCGCATCATGAGTTGGGCCAGGGTAGTTTTACCGCTCCCCGTTTTTCCGAGTATCAAAACTTTCTCACCGGGTCGAATCGAAAAGCTAACCTGATTCAATGCCTGAATGCCGGTGTGGGGGAAGGTAAAAGATACGTTTTCCCATTCCCAGGTACCGGTGATTGGAATGGGTTTGGCATCGGGAGCGTTTGAGATGACAGGTTCGATGTGAAGGAATTCATTGATTCTTTTTTGAGAAGCGGCGGCTCTTTGAATCATGCTGGCCGTCCAGCCGATAGCACTAACGGGAAAGGTCAGCAGGTTGATATAAATCACAAATTCAACAATGGTACCCACTTCACCCGGATTTTGCAGGGCACGATAGCTACCGGCGAGAATGGTTATCAGGATGCTGATGCCAATCATCAATGACATACTGGGAAAATAAATCGCTTCCACTTTGGAAAGTCCGATACCGGCTTTTTGATAGGCCTCACTGCTTTTTCTGAACTGTCTGAACATCGAATCTTCTTGAACAAAAGATTTAATGACTCTGATACCGGAATAGGTTTCCTGTGCCTGGGTGGTCATATCGGAAAGCAGTTCCTGAATGGTTTCACTTTTTTGGTTGATGATGCTGTTTACCCGATAAATAGTAAATGCCAATATGGGAAGCGGGGCCAGTACGATGAGGGAAAGGGATAAATCGCGGCTAAACATATTGTACAAACAGAAGCCGATAAGGGTGGTGAGGTTGATCAGGTACATGAGGGCCGGGCCGGTAAACATCCTTACGCGGCTTACATCTTCGGCGATGCGGTTCATCAAATCACCGGTTGCATGGGTGGAGAAGAATCCGGCGTGGAGGGATTGGTAATGATGATAGATTTCATTTTTCTGATCGAATTCTATGTGCCGGCTCATGACAATGATGGTCTGCCGCATGAAGAACATAAAGATGCCCCGCAGGATGGCAAAGAGCAGAATCAGGAGGCAAGTAATAGTAACAATATTAGACAAAGACCGGTCGGTTGAAAAAAGAGCCGCAAAGAGTTTATCTGTCCATGAGGAAGCATAATTAGCAGGCAATAGGTTGGCATTTGTTGTTCTCTGTTGGATATACCCCACAAGTAGTCCGGTAATCCTTGGAGCGAGCACTGCAAAGAAGTTACTTGCTACGACGAAAAAGATACCAATGAGCAGCCGCCACCTGTATTTCCAGAAATAGTGATTGAGCGTATGAAGGTGCTTCAAAAAAATGTGTTTTAAGATCCATTACAACATAAGGGCAAATTTACCCTATCGGAATATACTACTGTTTGATGGCAGTCCATACATTATTCGAAGCATTTCCATCGGGCAATACTTTATCCGGATCATAGGTAACAGACTCAATTTCTTCCTGTGAAGCGAAGGGGAATGTCCAGGATGTATTTCTCATCCAGATATCCACCGGTAATTGAATCCTTTCGGTTTTTCCGCTTTTCAATTTCACTTCGAGAATAACCGGCATAACCAGTTTTTCCAGGTTTTCGATGGTGATGAGACAACCTTTTGTAAAATCGTTGTTGTCTCTGTATTTCACCTCCTTCACGCCTACATCATGTTTCCAGTTATGCACAAACCAGCCACGCCAGAACCATTGCAGGCTCTCTCCGGCTGCATTTTCCATGGTACGGAAGAAATCATCGGGGGTAGGATGTTTGAAAGCCCAGTTGCGGATATAAGTTTGGAAAGCATAATCAAATCTTTTCTCACCGAGAATCTGTTCGCGCAGCAATTGCAGTCCAACAGCAGGTTTACTGTATAAA
>JBIIRN010000157.1:0-4889 GCA_044341525.1 Sediminibacterium sp.
GCAAGCAGATATTCTTTGGTATTATGTTCCAAATCACGAAACAGGGGCACACCCATGATAGCGGAACTGATCAATACACTGAAGATACCCAGCAGACAAAAAAACGAACCAATCATTGCCGGTGAATTATGATATACTTTTTCAGTGGCAGGGGTACCTCCATCGGCAATGATCAGTGCTGTGATAAGCAGGAATACAAAGAAATAGATATAGGTAGCCGGACGTTGCAGCCGGTAGCGAATTTCAAATGAAAAGACAGACCAAAACATACGAGCAGATTTACAGGGTGACAAGATCCATTTTTGTTGAGATGGCATTGAAGTATACATCTTCGAGCGTGGGTTCTGCTGCAGAGAATCCATTACCGGGATCACTGTCAGCAATCACCCGAATGAATAATCTTCCCTCCGCCAGCTGGGTAGCTATCACGTGATAATTATTTCGGTATTCTTCGATTTCTGTTTTTGGTATCGATTTACTCCATACTTTATTCTTGAGCCAGTTCACTGCTTCCTGTGGGGTACTTACCGCCATTACTTCTCCTCCACAGATGATGGCAAATTGTTTGCAAAGTGTTTTTACATCTTCTACTATGTGGGTACTTAAAATAACGATGGTATTCTCTCCAATCTCACTCAACAGGTTATAAAAACGATTCCGTTCTGCCGGGTCTAATCCCGCTGTTGGCTCATCTACAATTAATAATTTGGGATTGCCCACCAATGCCTGAGCGATGCCGAAGCGCTGCTTCATTCCCCCTGAAAAACTTCCGAGGTTTCTCTTCCGCTCTTTCCAGAGATTGACTTTTTGCAACAAGGCCTCTACTGTTTCTTTTCTTTCGTTGCGATTGGATAATCCTTTTAACTGGGCGATATGATCGAGCATCATGGCTGCACTCACGCGGGGATAAACACCGAACTCCTGTGGCAGATAGCCGAGTACTTTTCGAAGTGATTCCTGATCACGGAGTACATCTATTTCCCCTAACTGAATAGAACCGCTGTCCGGATCCTGCAGGGTGGCGATGGTTCGCATCAGCGAAGATTTACCGGCACCATTCGGTCCTAAAAGTCCGAACATGCCCTGGGGAATGGTAAGCGAAACGTTATTGATGGCTTTCACACCGTTCGCATAGGTTTTAGACAGGTTGTTGATGATTAGTTCCATGGTAAAAGAATGAGTGGATGATGATGAATTAATTGAAATCGGCGTTCAGATTTAAAATAAATGTAAAAAAGAATTCATTTTAAATTAGACAATTTTTGGATGTTCGGTCGAATTTTCAAGACCAATGGCTTTAAGGGAATGTTTTAGTGATTTTCGAATAAGACGATGGGGTCGCGTAAAAGTTACAGCTAAAAAAAGACCCCGGCATTGCCGGGGTCAAATAATAAGTGATGATAAGTGCTTGATTAATAACCACCCATACCGCCCATATCAGGGGCAGGATGTGCATGTGCAGCTTCGGGCTTGGGTTTGTCGGCGATCACACACTCAGTAGTGAGTAACATGGCCGCAATTGAAGCAGCATTTTCAAGGGCTACACGGGTTACTTTGGTAGGATCAATAACACCGGCTTTCAGCAGATTTTCATAAACCTCTGTGCGGGCATTGAAACCAAAATCACCTTTTCCTTCTTTAATTTTCTGCACCACAATGGAACCTTCGATTCCGCTGTTCGCAACAATCTGGCGAATCGGCTCTTCAATCGCTCTCTTTACAATCTGAATACCGGTAGACTCATCTTCATTCGCGCCCTTCAGCTTTTCCAGACTTTCTACAGCACGGATATAAGCAACACCACCGCCGGGAACAATTCCTTCTTCAACAGCAGCGCGGGTTGCATGCAGGGCATCATCTACACGGTCTTTCTTCTCTTTCATTTCTACTTCAGTAGCAGCACCTACATACAATACAGCTACACCACCGCTCAATTTTGCCAGGCGCTCCTGTAATTTTTCGCGATCGTAATCAGAAGTAGTATTCTCAATCTGCGCTTTGATCTGATTCACACGGGCAGTAATATCGGCTTTCTTGCCTTTACCGCCTACGATAATGGTATTGTCTTTATCGATGGTTACGGAAGTCGCTTGTCCGAGGTAAGACAAATCAGCATTCTCCAATTTAAAGCCCTGCTCTTCACTCACCACAATACCTGCAGTCAGGATAGAGATGTCTGTGAGCATTTCTTTTCTGCGGTCGCCAAAGCCGGGTGCTTTTACAGCAGCTACTTTCAGGGTACCACGTAATTTGTTAACTACCAGGGTAGCCAGTGCTTCACCTTCCAGGTCTTCTGCGATGATCAGCAAAGGGCGACCACTCTGGGCTACTTTCTCCAGAATATGGAGGATGTCTTTCATGGCGCTGATCTTCTTATCATAAATCAGGATGAACGGATTCTGCAGTTCTACCTCCATTTTTTCGCTGTTAGTAACGAAATAGGGAGAAATATATCCGCGGTCAAATTGCATACCTTCCACCACATCTACAGTGGTATCAGTTCCTTTTGCTTCCTCAACAGTGATAACACCCTCTTTTCCTACCTTGCTCATAGCAGTAGCAATCAATTTGCCGATTTCTGCATCGCTGTTGGCAGAGATGGCAGCTACCTGCTCAATTTTTTTGGTATCATTTCCAACAGTCTGAGATTGCCCCTTCAGACTTTCCACCACACGGGCAACGGCCTTGTCAATACCACGCTTAAGGTCCATCGGATTAGCACCTGCAGCTACGTTTTTCAATCCTTCAGAGATAATGGCTTGTGCCAGAACAGTTGCAGTTGTAGTTCCATCGCCCGCCTGATCGGCAGTTTTAGAAGCCACTTCTTTCACCATCTGCGCACCCATGTTCTCGATGGCATCTTCCAGTTCGATTTCTTTCGCAACCGTAACACCATCTTTGGTTACCTGGGGAGCACCAAATTTCTTTTCTATTACCACATTGCGACCTTTCGGACCAAGGGTTACTTTCACCGCATTGGCCAGGGTATCAACACCCTTCTTCATCCGGTTCCTTGCATCAATGTCGAAAAATATTTGCTTTGCCATAGTTCTTGTTTTTTATCCTTTTCGGATTTATTTGTTTTACAATTGATTAAGTAGGTTAATTGATATTAAAGTTGAATAGATATACCTGTTAAACGATTGCCAGGATATCACTTTCTCTCATAATCAGCAGATCCTGACCTTCAATTTGAATCTCCGTACCGGCATATTTGCCATATAATACGGTATCACCCACCTTTACAGTAACAGGTTCATCTTTTTTACCTGATCCTACGGCTACAACTGTTCCGCGCTGGGGTTTTTCTTTAGCAGTATCCGGAATAATGATGCCACCGGCAGTTTTTTCTTCGGAAGCAGCCGGCTTAATGATCACCCGGTCATGGAGGGGAGTAACGTTCAATTTTTTTGCCATACGTTATTGTTTTTATTTAATTATTAGAGAATCAATCACTATTGCACGATTATTATGCCAGAGGGGGAATTAGGTCAAATTTTCAGTTTTAATGGGCATCATCCTGAGGAATCCCTCCCGCTTGTCATAAATCTGCGCCCGAAATTCAGGCTTTTATTTTGAATTATGTCATTTTTTCATACGGAACCAATTCTATCTGCCTGAACTGGCACCAATTTTATCAGAAAATCAGGTACTTATTTCCTGTGTGTACTATCTGCCAATTCGTATATTTGCGGCGTATTATCCAGTTCTTATTTTATGATCAGCAGAAGAAACATCCGGTCAAAAGTCATGCAGGTGCTTTACATGGCAGAGACCTCCCACCTCGAAACTCCCCCTGCTGAACTGGAAGAGATCCTGAGCAAAAGCCTGGATAAGACCCGGGAACTTTTTGTTTACCTCCTTTATTTTATTACCGAAGTTGCCCTTTATGCCGAGACAGACTCCCGGCATCGTCGGTCTAAAAACCTGCCTAGTCGGGAAGACCTGGACGTCAATACCAAAATATCATCTAACCTCACTATTCTGGCAATTCTGGACAATCAATTTTTTCGGGAATCCACCAAAGAATTCAAGACAGAATTGCTGATGGATCCTGAGCTGCTGAAAAAAATGTACAACGCCCTCAAAGAGTCACCCGCTTATCAGCAATATATTCAGGATCCGACTCATGAAAAATCTAAGGACAGAGAGATTGTTCGCATTCTATTCTCCCAAATCTTGCTTCCCAATGAACTATTCTGTCAGCAAACGGAAGAACACTTTAATAACTGGGATGATGATGGGGAGATGATGGAACAGCTGGTATTGAATTACATTCAAAAACCGGGGGTTTACAATACCAAAGAATTATTGAGTCAGGAAAAATGGAACTTCGCCAGGGAGCTGCTTCGAACCGTTGGTGAGAAAAGAGAACTGTGTTCCTCACTCATCAATCCCAAATTGAAAAACTGGGATGCGGAAAGAATTGCTGTGCTTGATATGATTCTGATGCGGATGGGACTCTGTGAATTGTTATTTTTCGATACCATTCCTACTAAAGTCACCCTGAACGAATACATCGACCTCGCCAAGACCTATAGTACGCAGCAAAGCGGACAATTTGTGAACGGAATTCTCGATAACATTCACAAGGAACTGGTGCAGGAAGGAAAAATCACCAAAAAAGATTTTAAATCACCAGCTGCCTGAATATGAGAAAAACACTTTTCTTCCTCATATTATCCCTGCTTTCTTTGACTGCTTGTCAAAACAATCAATCGTCTTCTAACCCAAGAGACATCAATCAGCCCCTGGATACCGCCAATTTTACCAAGATTCAGTGGAAAGATACCCTGATAGATTTTGGTACCATCTCAATGGGTGATTCTATACAAATGAAATTTGTTTGCACCAATACAGGTAATAAGCCCTTATTCATTACTTCTGTT
>JBIIRN010000158.1:0-4877 GCA_044341525.1 Sediminibacterium sp.
CTGGCTCAGCAATAAAGTATGGAGTAAATCGATACCAAAAGTTGAAATCGAGGAATACAGAAATAATTACCACGTAATAGCTACCCAGCTGGCGGAGGGAAGATTATTCATACGGGTGATTGCCGACAGTGATCCCGGCAATGGGTTCTCTCCAGCAGCACCTACGCTGGAGGACGTATACTTCAACGCTATCTCAACAAAAATGGATCTAGTCACCCTGTAAAACTGCTCGTATGTTTTGGTCTGTCTTTTCCTTTGAAATCCGTTATCGGCTGCAACGCCCCGCTACCTATATCTATTTCGCTGTTTTTCTATTCATCACAGCCTTGATCATTGCAGATGGAGGTACCCCGGCCACTGAAAAAGTGTATCACAATTCGCCGGCAATGATCGGCTCATTTTTTTGTCTGCTGGGTATCTTCAGTGTATTGATCAGTTCCGCTATCATGGGTGTGCCCCTGTTTCGTGATTTGGAACATAATACCAAAGAATATCTGCTTGCCACACCTATAGGCCGCACTGCCTATTTCTGGGGCCGCTTTAGCGGTTCATTTCTGATACTGATTTTCGTATGCTCCGGTGCCATCATCGGCTACATCGCCGGGACTTGGCTGGGGCCTTTGCTGGACTGGACCAAAGCAGAGAGATATGGACCCAATCTTACCATGAACTACCTATGGCCCTTTGTCACAATACTGCTTCCCAGTATGTTTTTTACCAGCTGCATCTTTTTCGGATTGGTAGCCTGGTTACGAAACAACAGGGTATTATACACAGCATCTATTCTGCTGTTCATATTGTATTTACTGTCCAATTTTCTGGTGAGTGACCTGGAAAAAAGAGATCTGGTTGATCTGCTCGATCCATTTGCCCTCAATACGTACAGTAATGCTACCAAGTATTTCACGCCCGCAGAACAAAATACTTTATTGACCCCGATGACCGGCAATCTATTGTACAATCGCTTGCTTTGGCCCGCCATCGGACTGGTAATTTTGTTGTTTGCTTATTTCCGTTTCAGCATTGTTCGCTTTGTGGCCAACACAAGTCGGGGAGGGAAAAACAAGACAACAGATGAAAAAACTGCCCGGGTAGGGTTACCAGTTTTTAATCCGGTATTCAGCAATCGGCTGAACTGGTCGAATTTATTGAGTCTGGGCAAACTCGAATTCAGGAATATCATTCGAGATACTTATTTCCTTTCCATCATCCTCGGGGCGGTTATTTTCTTATTCCTCGACGACTGGATTGGTAACCTGCAGTATGGTGTGCCCGACAGACCAGTAACCATGAACATGCTGCTGTTTAAAACATTTGATTATAGCCTCTTTGTTTTTATACTGATCATGTTCTATGCTGGAGAAACCGTTCACCGCGACAGGGCAACTCGTTTCTCCAATATTGCAGATGCTTTACCCGTACCCAACTGGGTGCAGCTGGGTTCGAAATTTATGGCCATCACAGCTGTTTGTCTGATGCTGGCAACAATTCCTATGATTGTAGGAGTAACCGTTCAGATTTTACAAGGTTTCTTTGAATTCAAGTGGGATTATTATTTCATCGACTTGTATGCCATCACTTTCTGGGATTACTTTCAGATGGCCTTACTGGCATTTTTTGTTCATGCACTGGTCAATAATAAATTTCTTGGTCATTTCGTAGGTATTGGTATTTGGGTACTGATATTTATTGCTCGCAGTGTTCTGGAATGGGATTATAACCTGGTTTTGTACAGCTATAAACCCAGCTACCGGATTTCAGATATGAATGACTTCGGTCATTTTGCAGCACCCCTATTCTGGTTCAATCTTTACTGGACCGCTTTTGGCTTTATTTTATTATTAGTGGCTTCCATTCTTTGGGCGCGCGGAAACAATAATACTTTCCGATCACGCCTTCAAGCTTTTCGAAGCAGATGGAATCGCACTACTTCCACTGCAATGATTATTTTATGCATCATCTGGCTCGGCAGCGGGGTATTTATTTATTACAATGTTAGTCAGCTGAATAAATACAGTACTTCCGATGAGGGAAAAGAACGATCAGCCAGCTATGAAAAGAAATATAAGAAATATGAACGCATACCACAGCCAAAAGTAACTGATGTTCTCCTCTATGCAGATATATTTCCGCAAGAACGAGCGGTGAATATGAAAGTGCAACTAAAGGTGAAGAACAAGACCAATCGTACCATTGACTCGCTACATTTGCTTTCCGGCGATGGCCAGCATTACCAACTGTTGTACAACGGTTCTGAGTTACAACCTGTATACACGGAAGTTAGACCCCGCCCCAAACTCACCCTCGTCTACAATCGTCCGGATACAGGAGGTTACCGCATTTTCCGATTGCCCGCTTCCCTCCTGCCAGGTGATACTGCCGTTTTGGAAATTAGAACAAGGGTAAGTAACCCTGGATTTGTGAATAACGGACTTACCAGAGAGATTGTGTACAATGGTACTTTCACCAATGAAGGTATTCCCTCAATCGGCTATAACGCAGATCTGGAATTGAGCAGTGATGAGGATAGAAAAAAATACAAACTACCGGAAAAGCAAGATGAACAACCACCCCACCGTGATCCGTTTGGTGAAAGTACAATGCTGTTCAACGATGATGCCGATCTGGTCAGTTTCGAATGTTTTGTTAGTACTACTCCTGACCAAATTGCTATCGCACCCGGATACATCCAGAGAGAATGGACCGAAAACGGTCGCCGCTATTTTCATTACAAACAAGATTCCAAGTCCGATTACTTCTTCAACATCGTATCAGCCCGTTACTCGATTTTGAAAGACAAATGGGTGAGTCCTGAAGGAAAAGTAATTAACCTGGAAATTTATTATCATAAAGAGCATAACTACAACCTCGACCGCATGATGTCGGCCATGAAAGATGGTCTCCGCTATTATCAAAAGAACTTCGGACCTTATCAATACCGGCAGGTTCGAATCCTTGAGTTCCCCCGCTATGCGGCATTTGCACAATCCTTCCCCAACACCATCCCCTATTCAGAGGATTTCGGTTGGTATGCGGACTTCTCCGACCCGAATGACTATGACTACTTTTACTATGTAACACTTCACGAGCTAGCCCACCAATGGTGGGGTCACCAGGTGGTTCCCAACTATACCCGCGGTTCCAACCTCGTTTCTGAATCGCTCGCTGAATACTCAGCTCTAATGGTGGCAAAAGAGAAGTATGGCCATGATAACGTGCAGAGATTCCTGCGCTATGACCTAGATGGGTATCTCCGTGGCAGAGCAGGGGAATCAAAAAAAGAGAATGTGTTTATTAATTGTAATCGTTCATACCAATGGTATCAAAAAGGCAGTCTCATCTTATATGCCCTGCAAGATTACATTGGAGAGGATAAATTGAATGCACAAATCAAGGCATTCAGGGATAGTTTTGGATTAAAAGAAAACCCGCCTTTCGCCGGCAGCTATGACCTGTATGCATTTATTCAAAAAGCAGTTCCCGACTCACTCCGGTATTTTCTGGAAGACTCCTGGCTAAAGATTGCTTTGTATGAAAACAGGATTTTAAAAGCCACTGCCCAAAAAATATCCGGCGACGAATATGAGGTTACGCTGCAAGTAAAAGCGAGAAAAATGTATGCCGATGAAAAAGGGAATGAAGCCGAAGCCACTAATACCCACGACTATATTGATATAGGTATCTTCGCTGAAGAAAAAACAGAAAAAAACGGCAAGAAATTAACCCAACCTTTGTACCTGAAGAAACATCAGTTCAAAAATGGGGATCACACCCTTAAAATAAGGGTAAAAGGCAAGCCGGTTAAAGCTGGCATTGATCCCTACAACCAATTAATTGATCGTATTCCGGAGGACAATAAAATAGAAGTGAACATATCTTAATTCAAGAAAAACGGACGTATAAGGGGGGCCAATTTAATGGCTCCCTTTTTTTAATTTTCTCCTTTGGATAAAAGTACCTTCAAATACCCTTCTGTAATGGTCAACTGGGCTATACCATAAGTAACCATCACCAATAAATCAAGGAGCAAGTTAGATAGATGAAAAAATTTATTATAAGCCAATACTGCATCAGACAGAATGAATAAACCTATCCCCACTATAAAGAAGGGGGCGGTCTTTTTCATATCATCCCCGTGGTTGAGCAAATTGAATGACAGTATCCAACTGACGGCGATCAAACACATATATACAACAACGGGCAAAAGAAAACTTCCTAACTGATCTTTTAATACATAATAAAAAAATCCAACGGCCAGTAGGGCAACTGCCATGCCCGTAATTGTATTTAAACTCATGCGCAAAGGCTGAACCAGCAGTAAAAAGCGCATATTGCTGACATGTGTCAGCATAAATCCAACCATCCCGATTAAAAAAAAGAGGGTTCCCTCACCCATCAACAGCAAATCTCCGCACCAGGAAAAAAACAAAGCTGCCATGGCCCAGCGGGCCGTTGTTTGTTTTACGCCGGTTTTCCCTATTGCCAAGACCAAATATCCCAGCAAGAGAGGTAAAAGAAGGGATTTTGAAATCATTCTGCCTGTTGTTATGCCCTCATAGATACAGGTCACGTGAAATCCCAGTAAAAGCAAAAAAGATAGCCGGAAAATGAATGCAAAACGGGGTTGATGTAAACTGTTCATGATTCTGCTTGTATTTGTTAAAGATAAGACTTGGTGGGGGGAAGATGCTAACAATACTTACTTTTGCGGCGCCATGAATGCTGAAGAAGAAAAATTCATTCAATATTGGTCTGCCAGCAGCGAAAAGGAACGATCCAGTTCCAAACCCCTGCTGATTGGCTTCTCTTTCGGTCTGCTTTTCGGAGTCGCTACCCTGGTTTCACTTTTCTCCGGTTGGGATAAAAGAGCCAGTATG
>JBIIRN010000159.1:0-4873 GCA_044341525.1 Sediminibacterium sp.
ATTATTTCAGTTGTAACAATCGCGTTCAATTTTTTCTTCCAAAGTATTCCTGGTAGAATTATTTATTTTATTTATTGATAGAATAAAATCATTAAAGGTGTTTGCTTTTATTCCTAATATTCCAAAACAGAGAATATAATAGTAAAAGTATTAAATTATAAGTGATATTTGTATATGTAATAATTGGTATCATCATTAACATACTTTACCATGCATCAGGATATAAACTTAATACGTCAGAGTGCTAAAGATTTTGCTGAAATTCACATAAGACCAATGGTGATGGCTTGGGATGAGGATCAAATTTTTCCGGTAGATCTTTTTAAGAAATTAGGTGAGCAAGGTTTTATGGGAATTCTGGTACCTGAGCAATACCAGGGATCTGGATTGGGCTATCAGGAATACATAACCATATTAGACGAAATATCAAAGGTTTGTGGTTCAATAGGATTATCTGTTGCTGCTCATAATTCACTTTGCACTAATCATATATTGAGTTTTGCCAACGAATCGCAAAAGCAGAAATATCTTCCCAAATTGGCAACAGGGGAGTGGATAGGGGCTTGGGGACTAACCGAAACAGGCTCGGGATCTGATGCAGGTGGTTTGTCAACCGTGGCTCAGAAAGAGGGCGACTATTATATTCTAAATGGGTCTAAAAATTTCATCACCCATGCTATTAGTTCCCAAATAGCCGTTGTGATTGCAAGAACCGGTGAAAAACGTGACAGCCATGGGATGACTGCTTTCATTATCGAAAAAGATACTCCCGGTTTTTCTTCGGGGAAAAAAGAAAACAAACTGGGTATGCGTGCATCTGAAACTGCTTGTTTGTTTTTTGATAATTGTCGAATTCATAAAGACCAGGTAATTGGTGAACCAGGCGAAGGATTTATACAAGCTCTTAAATTATTAGATGGCGGAAGGATTTCTATTGCTGCTTTATCTTTGGGAATTGCAAGGGGAGCTTATGAATGTGCATTAAAATATGCCAATGAAAGAGAGCAGTTTAATCAAAGAATTTTTGATTTTCAATCAGTTAGTTTTACGCTTGCTGAAATGGCTACTCGAATTGAAGCTGCAGAGCTTTTAACAAGAAAGGCAGGGATGTTAAAGGATAACGGAGAAAAAGTGACGAAGATGAGTGCTATGGCAAAACTTTTTGCTTCTGAAACTGCAGTAAAAGTGTCTAATGAAAGTGTCCAAATATTTGGTGGTTATGGTTTTACGAAAGACTTTCCGGCGGAAAAATATTTTAGAGATGCTAAGCTGTGTACAATTGGGGAAGGGACATCCAGTATTCAAAAGATGGTAATTTCCAGAGAAATCAAAAAAGATGTTAAGTAAAAATGACATAGTTCTGGTGGAATGTCCGCGGGATGCAATTCAAGGCATGAAAGAAATAATTTCAGCCGAAAAAAAAGCAACCCACATTAATAATCTTATTAAAAGCAATCTTTTTGATTGGATCGATTTTGGCAGTTTCGTTTCTCCAAAAGCTATACCTCAAATGGCCGATACAAAAGAAGTATTGGAAAAAATAGAGCTCGGTAGTACAAAGCTTTTGGCTATAGTAGTCAATGAAAGGGGGGCTTTGGAAGCTTGCCGATTCGATAAAATCAACTACTTGGGTTATCCATTTTCCATTTCAGAAATATTTCAAAAGAGAAACACCCAATCTACCATCGAAGAGTCGTTTGAGAAACTGAAAAGAATTGTTTCAATTTCAACAATGCATACTAAGATAACGGTAGTATATATTTCAATGGCTTTTGGAAATCCTTATGGGGAATTATGGAACAAGGAGCTGGTATTTAAATGGATCAGGAAAATAGCTGACTTGGGAGTGTCTGAGTTTTCTTTAGCTGATACAACCGGGGAGGCTAATCTGTTACAAATTCAGGAATTGTTTGAGAGCTGCCTAGAGCGATTCCCCGATATTCGAATTGGTGCGCATTTTCATTCCGAAAAAAAGAATAGTTTAGATAAAATAAAAACTGCTTTTGAATCGGGTTGTAGAAAGTTTGATGGTGCTTTTTTGGGATTTGGTGGTTGTCCTTTTGCCAATAATGACATGGTGGGGAATATCCCAACAGAAGATTTATTACGTTTTTTAAAACGAGGCAGTGAACAGCAAATTGTAGAATTACAAACAAGCTTTCAAAACATGATCGCATGAAATATAATTTTATCAAAACAAGTATAGAGCACCATATTTTTAAGTTGACTTTGGCAAGACCGGAAAAAAGGAATGCCTTTACCCCAACAATGGTAAATGAAATAAATTATGCCATTGCTCAGGCAAACCTTAACAAAGAAGTGCGGTTAGTACTGATCAATGCGGAAGGTCCTGTATTTTGTGCCGGGATGGATATGAAAACATTTGAAAATCCTGAATTAGATACTTTAAATCCTAATATTAAGAATGAAAATATTTCTTTGGCTAACGCTATTGGTCAATTAAATAAACCCAGTATTGCAATTGTAGAAGGTGATGTGATTGCCGGGGGCTTCTTGATTGTTTTAGAGTGCACCTATATTTTTGCCAGTAAAGATGCCAAATTTTCTTTACCGGAAGTAAAGCGAGGCATTTTTCCATTTCAGGTTCTGGCTTCCTTGGTCAAGTATTTACCTCACAATAGAGCTCTTGATTTATGTATTACTGGCAAAGTAATTTCTGCAAGTGATGCTAAAAATCTCGGTATTGTTTACGATTATTTTGAAAAAGAAAAGCTAGATGAATTAATAAGTATAATTCATGGGAATGCTCCAAAAGCGATTTATGCCGGTATGGCAGCATTGAAAAAATTGAGAGTATTGCCAGAAACTGAGAAAATTCCTTTTTTGCTTGAATCGTTAGAAAAACTGAAGCAAACAAAAGATGCCAAAGAAGGGATGGCAGCTTTTTTTGAAAAAAGACCACCTAAGTGGTTAAATGAATAATAGGGCCAATCAGCTCTTTACTTTCAATTTAATTTTTAATTCCTGATACATCTAACCGAAAACCCAAACGCCTTGTTGGGGAAATAACGAAATGCCTTTCCAAAGTGGTGAATTTGATAGAATAGCCAGGCAAAACTGACAGATTCTGCGGGTGATGACCACCAGACTCCAAATAATCCTGCAGCATTAAAAAATCCGTAATCATATCGGTATCCTCCGGGCAATGCTGAAAAGCCACTCTCATTATTGCCGGTGGATGAACTTGGCCAATCTGTTTTACTCTTCATCTTCTGAATTGCCTTCATGCCTCCACCCAAACTTTCAGTCATTTTTTTCCATTCTACATCATCCGGAATATGCCATCCTGCGGGGGCAAGTCCCCTTGGATCATTTACCGCATACCAGTTATATAATTTGCCGAATTTACTATTGTTTTCGGGGTTGTTATCGTAATAACACCAGGCAGGCTTTTGTTCCTTTCCTGCTTTTTCCCAATCCTCGGGCGTTCGCACTTCCGGAATACTATCTCCATTTCGAAAATGACTAACATTCAAATTTTCACTCATCCAGATTTGATCACCAATCCTAACAGAATTGTATGGTTTTAGTGTATCAGATAAGACCTTCGTGAAATAAGCAGTATATTTTTCTGAAGATTGCACTTCAGTAACACCTATTAGTAGCAGCAGAGTAATGAGAAAGCTGATTTTCACTTATATAGGTTTGATGGGAGAATAAGCTGGTATGGATTTAATAAAAATACAACAACTCTTTATTATAAAGTTAATATTACCATCTTCCGCCCAGATTTCTGAAAAGTTTTACTTGTGTCACTCTACTTCGTTGATAAATTCGAATTAACTCTAAATTTGCTAGTAATGCATTTTGTTGGCTTATTAATACATCCAGATAGGATACACGTGCTGCTTTATAAAGATCAAATGAGCTTTCAACGGCTTTGCGGTATTCATTTAATTTGTTTTCTGATAATTGTTTGATGTTTTCAAGGTGTCTTAATTCATTTATATCACTGGATACCTCCATGAATGCATTCAATAAAGATTGTCGGTATTGTAGAATAGCATCGGCGTGTGTAGCTTTGGAATAGCCATATTGTGCACGGAGACTACTTTTGTTAATTAAGGGGCTCAAAAGATTACCCGCCAACTGGTACATAATAGATTCCGGAGCAATAAAAAAATAATTGAATCCGAATGCCTGCAAACCTGCATTTATATTTATATTAAAAGAAGGGTAAAATGAGGCTCTTGCAGCCATAACATCGAGGCGAGCAGCCGCTACCAATTTTTCTGCTGCACGAATATCCGGTCTATTAATCAATACGCCCGAATTTATTTTTCCTTTCCAGATACTATCTTGGTAATATAGTGTTTCGCTGTTTCTTTTCACATGTTGTGGATATCGGCCAAGTAAAAGATTGAATCTATTCTCTTCTTTGACAATTTCCTGCATGACTTCCCTCTCTAGAACTTTTAAATTATAATATTGAGCAGTAAATTGTTGAACTACTAATTCATTGGCTTTTCCAGCTTCTTTTTGAGCCCTGATAAAGTCGAGTGCTTCTTTTTCTTTCTCCGCACTTTCTCTAATTACTCGTAATTCATTGTCTTTGGTTATTAATTGGTAATAAGAAATAATCACATCAGAAATGATTCCACTTATTACGAATTCAATACCGTCTGTTCCAGCTAGGAAGCGGGTCAAGGCTGCCCGATCGAGATTTTTCAACTTTCCTCTGATGTCTGCCTCCCAGGAGGCCTGTATGCCTGTATAGATATCAGGCAAGTCAATAGGCACTAATTTACCTGGAACCATCTCGGTTACAATATTACCCGCTCCATCCATCGTATACAGACCAAATTTTCTTAAAGAACCCGCAGCACCCAAATTTACTTGGGGCAATAGTGCT
>JBIIRN010000160.1:0-4866 GCA_044341525.1 Sediminibacterium sp.
CGGTGTTCCAACAACACGGATTGGATTTTATATTTCTGGTAACGCCCGAAACCTCCAATGAAAGAGTACAGCAACTGGATGCCCTCAGCTCAGGTTTTTTATATGCAGTCAGCTCCTCTGCTACCACCGGCAAAGAACAGAATATGGATCGGGTAATCGAGTACCTGAAGAAACTTAGTTCCCTTGGTTTGAAAAATCCTATCCTGTGTGGTTTCGGTATCAAAGACCATGCGGGCTTTATGAAAGTAAGCGAAGAAGCCGCAGGAGCCATTATTGGTTCTGCTTATATCCGCGCTTTAGAGGGACAGGTACATTATGAAGAGACTACCAAAAAATTCATTCACTCTATTTTATATTCTGCCTGACATGTCGATAGTCATCATTCAATACAATGCCGGTAATATCCGTTCTGTTCTTTATGCATTGGAACGGTTAGGACAGCCGGCAATGGTTACAGATAATCCCGACCTCATTCGTCAGGCAGATAAAGTCATCTTCCCAGGTGTCGGTGAAGCCAGTTCTGCCATGTATTACCTGCGTAATCGGGGACTCGATCAAGTAATTGTCGGATTACGTCAACCGGTATTGGGAATCTGTTTAGGTATGCAGTTGCTTTGTTCCTATAGTGAAGAAAATGATACTACCTGTCTGGGAGTATTCGATGAGAAAGTGTTGCGCATGCGGACAGATAATCAACCCCAATTATCTGGCAAGCCTACTCAAAAGATTCCACTGATTGGATGGAATAATATCTATCAGCTTCATTCGCCATTGATGCAGGGAATAGCAGAAAACAGTTATTGTTATTTTGTTCATGGCTACTATGCATCTTGCGGAACACATACCATCGCAACTACCGACTATATTCAACCCTATAGTGCCGCCCTTCATCGAGATAATTTTTATGGGTGTCAGTTTCACCCCGAAAAAAGTGCAGAGACAGGCAAACAAATTTTGAAAAATTTCCTTCAATTATAATTACTCATGCAGATTATACCAGCCATTGATATTATAGACGGTCAATGTGTGCGACTCTCTCAGGGAGATTATAGCCAGAAAACAACCTATAGTGCTGATCCGTTATCCATCGCCCAAAGTTTTGAAGCGGCCGGACTTCATCGGTTGCACCTGGTGGATCTCGATGGTGCCAAAGCCGGCAAAATATGTAATGCATCGGTGCTGGAAAAAATTGCTGCCCATACCCGGATGCAAATAGATTTTGGCGGAGGGATACATACGGAAGAAGCAGTGGCACAGGTAATCAATGCCGGCGCAACCTGGGTAACTGTTGGTAGTGTCGCTGTGAAAGCACCGGAAAAATTACAGAAATGGATTGACCAGTTTGGTGGCCATCGGTTCATGCTCGGAGCAGATGTGAAAGGAACTAAACTCGCAATAAGCGGTTGGACAGAAACAACGAATCAGGAAATTCTTCCTTTTATCGGGCAATGGATGGCTGCAGGCATACAGCAGGTTTTTTGTACCGATATCAGTAAAGACGGGTTACTTTCCGGACCCTCCCTTACATTGTATCGGGAAATATTGCAGGAATATCCATCCTTACAACTGATCGCCAGTGGGGGGGTGAGTAACCTGAAAGACCTCGATGAGTTGCAGCAGATTGGATGCAGTGCCGCCATTGTGGGGAAAGCTATTTATGAAAATAAAATCACGTTGGCAGAACTTGCCGGCAGAAAATAAGTAAGATGGTCACTAAGCGCATCATACCTTGTCTCGACATACGGGATGGCCGAACGGTAAAGGGAATCAATTTCGAAGGTATCCGCGATGCAGGTGACCCCGTCGAATTAGCCGCCCGTTATGCTGCTGAGGGTGCCGATGAACTGGTGTTTCTCGATATCACAGCCACCATTGAAAAAAGAAAAACATTGCATGAACTGGTCGATCGGATTGCCCGACACATTGATATCCCGTTTACAGTCGGTGGAGGTATTAGTTCAGTTGAAGATGTCAGTGTTTTACTCCAAAACGGCGCAGATAAAGTAAGCGTGAATAGTGCTGCTTTCCGCCGACCCGCCTTGATTGAAGAGCTGGCTGCCAGCTTCGGTACCCAGTGCGTGGTGCTGGCCATCGATACACGGCAGGAAGAGGATGGCGAATGGTATGTATACCTCAATGGAGGGCGAGTTCGAACCGAAACTACCTGTATCGATTGGGCAAGAATGGGAGTCAATGCCGGTGCCGGAGAGATACTGCTCACTTCCATGAACCATGATGGTACCAAGCAGGGCTTTGCACATGATATAACCCGATTGTTGTCAGATGCCTTGCCGGTTCCGGTCATTGCTTCCGGTGGCGGTGGTAAACCCGAACATTTTCTGGAGGTTTTCCGAGATGCGCATGCAGATGCAGCATTGGCTGCCAGCATTTTTCACTTCGGAGAAGTTTCAATACCCGAACTCAAATCTTACCTTCGAAAAGAAGGCATCACCATAAGATAAAATCAATCATTCAATCTACCCTTTGATATGGAGTTACAATTTGAAAAATATGCAGACGGTTTAATGCCGGCCATCATTCAAGACGCCACCACCCGGCAAGTGCTAATGCTGGGATTTATGAACCGGGAGGCCTGGGAGCAGACCCGCAGCAGCGGGAAGGTTTGTTTTTTTAGCCGCAGTAAACAACGACTATGGACCAAGGGCGAGGAAAGTGGCCATTTCTTATATTTTCTGGAAGGAGCACCCGATTGTGACGGAGATACCCTGCTGATTCAGGCCCGTCCTGCCGGACCGGTCTGTCATACCGGTTCAGGTACCTGCTGGAACCAGGAAAATATTTCCTCAGATTTTCTTCCACAGCTGGAAGAAATCATCGAAACCCGAAAGTCTGCCGACCCCGGCCAATCCTATGTGGCAGGATTATTCAAAAAGGGAGTCAATAAAATAGCTCAAAAAGTGGGGGAGGAGGCGGTAGAGTTGGTTATAGAGGCCAAAGACAATCATCCTGAGCTGTTTATCAATGAGGCGGCGGATTTATTGTTTCATTATTTAATTTTGCTTAACGCGAAAGGTTTTAAATTGCATCAGGTGACTGATATACTGCGGGAAAGGCATCGACCTGCCTGAAACGTAGTTGATTAACTGAAAAATGTTACTATGAAAAAATCGTTATTGATCTTCCTGCTTTTCCCATTATTGGCTTCGGCACAAACCAAAGATCCCTTTGTTTTGAAAGGTTATGTAACCGGTCTGAAAGACAGCATCACTGCCTTTCTGATGAATGCGAATAATTCCCGCACAGTGGCAACCGCAACTGTTGTAAATGGCAACTTCACTTTGAAGGGGAATATCAGGGAGCCGGATCTTTTTCAATTGGGCTTCATCGGTTATGGCCAAACCACCGACCTTTTTCTTCAAAATGAGCAGGTTGCCTTCAATGGCGATATTAATAGTCTCGGAGCAGCTACTGTTACAGGAAGTACACTGAACGAGGACTTCAACATGTTCAAGCAGCAGTTTATCCCTTATATTAACCGGTTGAGGGAGCTCAGCGGTGCACTGAATTCCGAACCCAATCCCGCCCGCAAAGACTCAATCATGAAAGTTTACAATGGGGTAAGACAGCAAGCTGCGGGAGCCACTACCTTATTCATGCAGGCTAAGCCGGCTTCCCCGGTAAGTTCCCTGGTGATGGCAGTGATGATGGGAAGTTTTGAAGGAGTAGCTGACATCGAATCAAGATACAATCAACTGCAGCCCGCTGCTCGCCGCGGATTTTATGCCCAAAGCATCGAGAGGGCCGTCAATGAAGCCAAGCAGGCGATGATCGGTCAGGTAGGAACCCAGGCGGTAGATTTTACCCAGCAAGATGTAAATGGCAAATCCGTTTCTTTGTCCTCTTTTCGGGGCAAATATGTGTTAGTAGATTTCTGGGCCAGTTGGTGCGGGCCTTGTCGTGCTGAAAACCCCAATGTTGTGAATGCTTTCAACCAGTTCAAGAACAAAAACTTTACTGTTCTCGGCGTTTCACTTGATAATGCCCGTCCCAATTGGTTACAGGCCATACAGGTCGATAACCTTACCTGGACGCATGTGAGTGACTTGCAATACTGGAACAATGCAGTTGCACAATTATATCGCATTGGAAGTATTCCCGCCAATATTCTGGTAGACCCTACCGGTAAGATAATTGCCCGTGATCTAAGAGGGGAAGCACTTTCACAAAAGTTGAGAGAACTACTCGGGCAATAAATTCAGAGGAAAATTCTGATGTAATTTTCTTCCTGGAATCCCAGGGTCAATACTTTATTATCTTTAGTAATCAGAGGTCTTTTGATGATACTGGTCTGATCACAGAGTAAATCTATCTTTCCTTTTTCAGAAAGGATTTTCTTTTCATTTAAATCTTTGTTCTTGCGCCAGGTAGTGCCATTTTTGTTAATCAATGCATCCCAACCTAGCTGAGAAGCCCAGTTATTTAAATGTTCGGCCGTTACCCCCTGCTTTTGAAAATTATGAAACTGATAGCGAAGTCCGTTCCTGTCGAACCATTGGATTGCTTTCTTGACTGTACCACAGTTGGGAATACCATAAATAGTATACATAAGGCGAAAGATAGTGAATTAAAATAATCGGCGATCATCAAAATCCGATCGCTTCTTCCCGCAAAGCGGGAAAACGATGAATCAACCAACTTTTTTTAACCGGCTTCAGCCAGTCCTTCTCCAGCGCCTCCTTATTACCTACTGTATGATCGAAGAAAAGTGTTTCAGGAGTAACCTTTCTGCTTACTATTGCTGCAGGTAATTCGGAGAGGGGCAGGGTAAAGATCTCACCATCTTGATAGAAAGGTAGCAAGGTGCGATTGAAAAGGTCTACGCCCAGTTCGAGTTGTAATTGCTGC
>JBIIRN010000161.1:0-4825 GCA_044341525.1 Sediminibacterium sp.
AACATTCAATGGAAAAAAGTGGGATTCCGCTGCTTATTATTTTACTACCTCTGTTAAAACATACGATCAGATTTATCAAAATAAATGGATTCAGACCAAAACTCCGTTTGACACAACCTCTATATTGTATCTGGGCTACGCTTATCAAAATGCACAAAAAGCCGAGGAGGCCGTGCAGCAGTATACCCGGTTGGCAGATAACCAAGTGGCGGATGAGTCTTATGTTGATATGTATCGATACGTTCTCGGATACTATATTTCTTCCAAAAATGAAAATATGTTCCGGAAATACCTGGATGTAAGCCGGAAAATGTATCCGAAAGAAAATTGGGATGATTATGAGACGGATTACATCGAAAAAAATTTAACACTGGTAGAAAAAACCGCTCTGTACGACAAGGAAAGTGCTGCCGGAACCCTCAATGAATTCAAATACCTGCAATTCGGAGACTGGTTTGCGAATACAAGGGTCAGGGAAAAAGAAATGGACAGTGCCACACATGCCATGTATAGTCTGAAAGCCTCCGATGCTTTTCAGAAGGCATATGCACAAAACAATAAAAATGCCGTAGCTGCTTTTAATGCAGGGTTACTTTACTATAACAACTTCAATGATTATTCAGATAAATATTCTGATAATATCCGTACCCTGCAGATGATGAATGCCAATAAACCCGCACCCGATAAGGATCCTAAGAAAAGAGCCGCTCAGGATGCAAAGTTCAAGGAACAAACCGATGCAGTTAAAAAACTCAATGTTGAATTGGAAAAGCCTATCAATGAAAATCTCGAAACTTCTATCAACTGGATGGAAAAAGCGGTAGATGCGTTGAGAGGCAGAAATGATCTCAGCCGTCCGGAAAAAATGGTATTCGATCGTTCCCTCGATTTTCTTGCAAACATGTACGAATACAAAAGAGATAGGATGCGTGGAAAAGATATGAAGTTGTACGATCTGTACGATGCCAAGTACAAAGAATATGAATCCATGCACAAGAAGAACTAATACTTAACCTTCAATTTTTTTCAAAGCCATGTATCAACATGGCTTTTTTATTGATGAATATTCGTTCTATAAATCGATTAGGGTACTGGGAGGGGAGAATAGTAGTTATTTCAAACTGAGTTCTTTCTGGCGATAAAAATCAATGCTATCTCTCATTTCTTTATTGCGGGAAATCGCTTCCACAGCAATCCTGTCAGAATGGTTGAGACCATAATAATATCCTAGGCTAAATACGACGGCTACCAAGAGACAGATGCCTCCAAAGATAACTGCATCACTTAAACGGGAAAAAACAGACTGATTTTTCATTGGATTGGTTTCAATAATAATTAAAATTATTAAATATGTGTATACATATTATAAATAAGTAACTAATTCTTATTTCATTTCTGTTAAAAAATCCGACTGGTTTTGTAAGGTTCTGATGATCAATTCTTTAACTCTGTTATTTTTTTAGATAATAAGGGTTGAATAAATTACTATACTTAACATAATATTAATTATAAGAATAAAGATACAATTTCTTTGATAATCAGCTGTCCATAATTATCCCTTCCTCAATAAACCAATTTTCCTAACTTACAGGAAACAATTACCTGCATGAATCGTCGTGAACTCATCCGAAATGCCGCCCTGGCCATGGGCGCATTTTCAACCGCACCCTTGACATTGGCAGCCAATGAATTATACCTTTCAGCATCTGATACAATTCCTTTTTTACCCGGAAATATCATCAAACTCAGCGCCAATGAAAATCCTCACGGACCTTCACCCATGGCTAAAAAAGCAATGTTCGACGCTGTGGCAGGTTCCAATCGCTATCAGTGGGAACTGAACGGAACCCTGAGAGAAATGATTGGAAAAATCAGCGGCCATACAAAGGACCAGGTAATCCTGGGCGCAGGATCATCTGAATTGTTGGGTCTGGTAACTCTCTGGGCTGCTCAACAAAAAGGGAATATCGTTGCTTCCGATCCAACCTTCCAACTCTGGATGCCCGCCGCCAGAAAAATGGGTTTACCCGTACAACTGGTTCCCGTCACCCCCAAAAAGGAAAACGATTTGCCCGCCTTGCTGGCAGCCATCACCGGCGAAACCCGCATGGTTTATCTCTGCAACCCGAATAACCCCACCGGAACCGTATCGCCCCAGGCAGACCTGGAAAACTTCATTAAAAAAGTTCCCGCCAATTGTATCATCCTCCTGGATGAAGCCTATACCGATTATTATGATTCACCCTCCATGCTCCACCTGGTTAATGAATTCCCTAACCTGGTCATTGCGAAAACCTTTTCTAAAGTCTATGGCATGGCCGGTGCCAGATTGGGATATGTCGTGAGTGCGGCATCGAATATTCAACAACTCATGCAATTACAAGCCTGGGCCAATGCGGGTCCGTCTTTCGTTTCTATGCAGGGTGGTATCGCATCATTGCAGGATAATGACTTTGTTGCTTATTGTAAAGCTGAAAATATCAAAGCAAAAGATATTTTTTATCGGGGGCTCGATCAGTTGAAAATCCCCTACATCCCTTCCTTCACCAGTTTTGTTTATTTCGATGGAGCAGCCAGTAAGAAAGAAATTCCCGCCGCCCTCCAGGCAGCCGGCATTGTTGGTGCCCGCACCTTTGAAAAGAACAGTACCTGGCTTCGACTGAGCATTGGTACTGTAGATGAAATGAAACAGGTGGTTGCAGCCCTGAGCTGATCAATGTAGTTTTATCTTTTCCAACTGATTATTTCCTACTCATTATTTTCATCATGAACAGAAGAAAATTCATTCGCCAGACCGGCATGGCTTCCTTAGCCGGTGCTTATTCCCTGTCTTCCATCCGGGCATTCGCCACTTCCCAGAAAAACCGGGTTCGCATCGGCATCATTGGTACCGGATTGCGCGGTCAAAATCACATTGAAATGATGCTGGAAAGAACAGATGTAGATATCACCGCCTTGGCTGATCCGGATCCTCGCATGCTCGGAGATGCCCTTGCCCTCATAAAAAAAGCTGGGAAACCCGAACCCGCTACTTACCCAAAAGGTAACTATGATTATAAAAATTTGCTCCGGCGCAGCGACGTAGATGCTGTAATCATTGCAACCCCCTGGGAATGGCACATTCCTCAGGCCATCGACGCTGTAAAGGCAGGAAAAATACCGGGTGTAGAAGTTTGCGGAGCTATTCAATTACAGGATTGCTGGGATATCGTCAATGCCAGTGAAAAAACAGGTATTCCCGTTATGGCTTTGGAAAATGTTTGCTACCGGCGCGATATACTCGCCGTATATAATATGGTCCGTCAGGGAATGTTCGGTGAACTGCTGCACCTGCAAGGTGGTTATGAACATGACCTTCGCGGAGTCAAATTCAATGATGGCTCATCACCCTATAATTCCGGAGTTGAATTTGGTGAAAAAGGATACAGCGAAGCTCGCTGGAGAACACAACACTCGGTAAACAGAAACGGAGAGCTCTACCCTACTCACGGTCTGGGCCCCGTCGCCATGATGATTGATGTCAACCGCGGTAACCTACTGACCCGAATCTCTTCCGTTGCTACCAAAGCCCGTGGATTACACGAATATGTCGTCAATCACCCCAAGGGTGGCCCCAACCATCCCAATGCCCGCGTCAATTTTAAGTTGGGCGATATCGTTACCTCACAGATTCAAACCGCCAACGGAGAAACCATCGTACTGACTCATGATACCAATTCTCCCCGGCCCTACAATCTCGGCTTCCGTGTTCAGGGTACCAAAGGTCTTTGGCAAGACCAGCATGCCGGTCAGTTCAATGCCGGATTAATCTATATCGAGGGTAAAAGTGCCAAAGCGCATGCCTGGGAAAATCCGGAAAAATGGTTGAAAGAATATGATCATCCCCTATGGAAAAAATTTGAATCTCAGGCAGTGGGTGCCGGACATGGCGGCATGGATTTTTTTGTAGACAATGCCTTTATTGAATGTATCAAAAGAAATGCCCCCTTCCCTATCGATGTATATGATATGGCAACCTGGTATGCCATCACGCCCCTCTCCGAAAAATCCATCGCCGAAGGCGGACAGATGCAATTGATACCCGATTTCACCCGGGGGAAATGGAAAACCCGGAAGTCTGATTTCTGCATGGGAACAGATTATTAACAAATATTGCACGAACAAATTATCTGTATCCTTGTTTTAGAGCCGGAGATTTTAAAATCGACCGGCTTTTTACCATGGAAAAAAATCAGAACCCCCACCTTGCCCTACTCTTACAAGAGATTGAACCATTAAAAAGAGCAATCACCAGCCATCCTGTTTATTCTCTGTTGAGGGAATCTTCCGACCTGAAGGTTTTCATGCAATACCATGTCTATGCCGTTTGGGATTTTATGTCCTTGCTGAAATCACTTCAGAACGGACTTACCTGTACGACCCTGCCCTGGTATCCGAAAGGAGATGCCGATACCCGATTTCTGATCAATGAAATTGTAGTGGGAGAAGAATCAGATGTTGATATGAATGGAGTCCGTAAAAGCCATTTCGAAATTTATCTGGATGCTATGCAGCAATGCGGAGCAGATACTTCAGCCATCAACATCTTCCTGGATGAATTTTTAAAAACCGGTGAACTTTCTAAAGCATTTCAACGCTCTGCTACCCCCACCGATGCAGCGGAATTTGTACAATATACTTTTGATGTAATTCATTCCGGTCAAATGCACCTGCAGGCAGCCATCTTTACTTTTGGGCGGGAAGACCTGATTCCTGATATGTTCTATTCACTGGTAAATGATTTACATCGCCAGCAACCTGAACATATTTCTATTTTCCGCTACTA
>JBIIRN010000162.1:0-4820 GCA_044341525.1 Sediminibacterium sp.
GCCATTTTTTTTCCGGAGGTACAATTCTTACTGGCAGATAGCATCGGAAAAAAATTAAAGGTAGTAGATGAAGTATGCCTGGCTACCGGTATCAAAAATGTAACAACAGCACATGTTCGAGTAGAAGAATTAAAGAAAAATCATTTTCATTTTGCTGTTTCCCGGGCAGTCGCACCCCTAAAGGAATTATGGCGTTGGTGCGGTCCTTTAATTAAAAAACAAACCGAGGGGGATCCGGGCAATTCTCTCCGGCATGGACTGATTTGTCTGAAGGGAGGTGATCTCACGACTGAGATTGCTGAAAGCGGACTAAGACCTCGAATGATGCCAATCAGCGGTATTTTCCCTGAACCTTACTTTGAGGAAAAATATATCCTCCATGTTGCTAAATAAATAAGGGGAAGTGTGGACTTCCCCTTTCTACTTTAAAAATTTTATCCTTTAATCTGGTATCACCAGTTTGTTATTCACCCGATTGATATCAGCCATTCTGCCGGAAGGATCTATTTCTATAGACTTGATGTCTTTTATTGAGCGTGATATTTCCATGCCATACTCCGGATGAGTCCAGCGCCAGGCCGGGTGTTGCACTAAATTGGACTTCCCATCTTGCAACTTGGCTCCATACATGAGGTTAAGAGGAATAGTGTGTAGCTCTTGTGTGCCATCCTTGTAAGATACCAGCACATCTACCGGCATGGGCATCTTACCCACTCTGCGCAAATTGATTACAGTCTTACCTTCCACAAGATTGATGTCTCCCAGTGCATAGTCGATGGTTTTGGTACTATTGATCCAATATTCTTTGTACCAATCCAGTTCCATACCACTCACTCGTTCCGCTACGCGGATAAAATCGTTGGGATTGGGATGTTTAAACCTCCAGGTATGATAGTAGGAAAGAAGTATCTGATCGAGTACATCGTCGGACACGATATACCCCAATTGCGCCAGAAATACTGCCCCCTTGGAGTAAGAGGCTACGGAATAAGCATAATTCGTGTTATAATGGTCGGAATGAGTGGAAGCCGGTTCTTCGTATCCGCTTTTAGCTAAGGCAAAATAGGAACGGTAGGATCCATTATAGGGGAATCCTGTCCTGCGTGACATTTCTGCCATTACACGGGTAGTGGCATAATCCGTAAAACCTTCGTCCATCCAGGGATAGAGCGATTCATTCGTTCCCATCATCATCTGAAACCAACTATGCATCCATTCATGAATAGCCGTACCAATACTTGCAGATTTTATTAATGTGGCCATGGGGTATTCCATTCCCCCATCACCTCCCTGTATAAAAGTATAGGTCTTATAGGGGTAGGGACCAAAGGTGCGGACAATGATGGGATAGGCAGACACCATACTATCAGCCAACTCTTGCCATTTAACTTCCAATGAGTCTACTCGCTTATATACCACTCTGATCTGGGGTCCATTGGAAGGGTTCCTGGTAATCAGCTTATAATTCGGATCAGCTGCCCATACAAAATCATGCACATTATAAGCCTGCCATTTCCATGTCAGCTTTTCTCCTGCAGGTACTTTTGCATTTTCCCCCCCGGGGTAACCAAATCCGGTCTCCTGAGGATTCAGTAAATCTCCCCCTGCGGTTACCAGATAACTTTTGTCGATGCTAATCTGCACATCAAAGTCACCCCAAACACCATAAAACTCACGAGCAATGTAGGGATTTGCATGCCAGCCCTGATAATCATATTCAGCCATTTTAGGATACCACTGACTCATACTGTAGCGAATGCCCTCCTTATTATCCCGGCCACTCCGACGGATTTGAAGCGGTACCTGTGCTTCAAAATCAAGATCAATGTTGATCTTGGTTTTAGGTAATACCGGCTTTGTGAGAATTACTTCAAGTATTGTTTCATGTTCTTTTAACTGCTGAGAAACACCATTAATGCTGAGCTTATTGATACGCTGATACCCAATCTCCTCCGGTGTAAGCTTACTGATACGGTCTTTGACCCGCGCATCCCAATCTAATCCGTCTGAATTACGACCAGACTCAAATAATTTATTTTTTCCCAACTCGCGACTGCGAACATCCATGCTACTGCCCGGCTGAAAAGCATTCCAGTAAGTATGAAAAAAAAGTCGGTATAAGGTATCAGGGGATTGATTAAAGTATTCAATTTTAGAGTTGCCCTTCATCCGATTGGTTACCACATCCATATCCACTTTCATATTGTAACGGATGCGTTGTTGCCATCGATCTGATTGCGCATTAACGGCTACTACACTTAGCAGACAAATGCTGACTAACAAATTCTTGCTCATAATAGGTAGATATTCAGAATTAAATTTCAACTAAAGTACGAATTAAGAGGAAAGCTGCTTCACTCTTCGTAAGAATCGATGATATCTGCTGACATCTTTTCTTTCGAATCATGTCCGGCCACTACTATAACAATCTCGCCGCGGGGCGGATGCGCTTGAAAATAAGTTAGAAGGTCCTCTAGGCTTCCCCGGCGGGTTTCTTCCTATAATTTACTCAATTCTCGGCTGACACTGGCCTGTCTTCCGGCACCAAAATGCTCAGACATATCACGTAGTGTCTTTACCAGTCGCAACGGACTCTCATAAAAAATCATGGTTCTACTCTCTGCCGCCAATTTTTTGAAGTGGGTTTGTCGTCCCTTTTTCAGGGGTAAGAAACCTTCAAAACAGAAGTTATGAGCGGGTAACCCACTATTGACAAGAGCGGGAACAAATGCGGTGGCTCCGGGCAGACAAGATACTTCTACCCCCTGTTGAATACAGGCCCTGACCAACAGAAAACCTGGGTCTGAGATCCCGGGGGTTCCGGCATCCGTTATCAAAGCTATCTTTTTGCCCCCCTGCATTTGCTCAACCAGGTGTGCAGTTACTTTGTGCTCATTGTGTTGGTGATAGGAACTCAACGGCTGTTGAATCTGATAATGATCGAGTAATTTTTTAGATGTACGGGTATCCTCACAGAGAATCAGATCAACTTCCTTCAATACCTCCAATGCCCTGAGGGTAATATCTTTCAGATTGCCGAGAGGGGTGGGTACGAGGTATAGCAACTGTAGTGATTTTAATGTAGGAATTAGTCCGCCATCGAAACCTCAAAAAATTCCATGACCGGATTGGCCAATAATTGTTGGGCAGCCTGACGAGCTAATTCCAGGGCTGCTGATTCCGAATCAGCATCTACGGAGAGGGTGATGTGCTTACCTACCCTTACATCCTGTACCTGGTTGATACCTAATTGATGTAATCCGTTCATCACAGCTTTTCCCTGCGGATCCAGTAAATCTTTCAGGGGCATTACTTTGACTTGTACCTGGTAGGTCATGACGCATGTTTTTTGTTGAACAAAGATACAACCAGATAAGCTACCCACCCAAAGCTGATGCCAATCCAACCCAGTAAAATGAAGCTGATGGCGCTGGTCAACAGAATAATAGCCAGGTTGATAATAACCTTTTTGTTATCTGTATCACGGGAAAATTTAAATGCCATCAAAGGGAGTCTGCTGACCATCAGATAAGAACAAATTAGGGTCAATGCATACCAGAACCAATGATTTCTGAGTAAGGCTATCTGCCATTCTGAATGAGAATTCCAGTATACCATCGGAAATGAAGCAATTAAGATGCCGGCGGCAGGAATGGGTAAGCCGGTAAAATGTTCATGATTCGAGGGCTCCGTATTAAAGCGGGCCAGTCGATAGGCGCCTGCCAGGGGTAAGAGGAAGGCCGGCAAAAGGAAAATTTCTGATATGTCTAGGCCATCGGGCTGTGCTGCATAAGAATACCGGAGAAACTGATAGATAATCATTCCGGGTGCTACACCGAAACTCACTATATCAGAAAGGGAATCGAGTTGGGCTCCCAATTGAGAGGTGGCTTTGAGCCATCTGGCTACCCAGCCATCGAGAAAATCAACCAGGGCCGCAGCCATAATACACAAAGTGGCCCAGGTAATTCGTTCCGGCATCTGCACCAGGTTTTCGCCCATTTCATTGGAAGTTACCGTCAATCCCGGTTGTAAAATGTAAACCAGGGCCTGGCATCCCAAAAACAGATTCAACAGGGTAAATAAATTGGGGAATTGTTTCATGGTTAAATAAAGGGTTCTTATTTTTTTTGCCGCATGTACCGCTCGATTTCATCCACGGTAATGGGAATATGTTTCATCAAATCTTTATTCCCGTTGCGCGTGATCCAGCAATTATTCTCAATGCGTATTCCCATTTTTTCCTCCTCAATATAGATACCCGGCTCCACTGTAAACAACATACCTTCCCGTATGGGTTCTGTTCTTGTTCCCAGATCGTGTACATCTAACCCCAGGTGATGAGATATTCCGTGGTATAAATATTTTCTGTAAAGAGGTTGTTCGGGATCTTGATTCTTCACATCTGAGGTCCGAAGTAATCCAATCTTGATAAAAGTTCGGCTGGCTTCAGCTCCTACTTTATCGGTATAATCAACGATGGTAATACCCGGCTTGAGCAAAGATTTCGCATAATCATGCAGGTGCAAACAGGCATTGTACACCTCTTTTTGTCGCTTAGTGAATTTTCCATTGACCGGCACCGTTCTAGTAAGGTCAGCACAATAATTCGCATATTCAGCCCCAAAATCCATTAAAATCAAATCGCCTGATTCACATCTGCCATTGTTACTAATATAATGTAAGGTTCGTGCATTATCCCCCGAAGCGATGATACTATGATAGGCAGGTCGGGTGGCTCGGTTGCGCAAAAATTCATGCCAGATCTCTGCTTCTATTTCATATTCATATACTCCGGGACGAATGAAACCCAACAAGCG
>JBIIRN010000164.1:0-4780 GCA_044341525.1 Sediminibacterium sp.
TGAGGGTACCTGGACCTCATTGGATATCAGTCCCGACGGTACAACTATCCTATTTGATATGATGGGAGACCTTTATTCCCTTTCTTCATCTGGGGGAAAAGCTACCCAAATTACTCGCGGTCTCGCTTTTGACCAACATCCCAAGTTTAGTCCCGATGGAAAGAAGATTCTTTTTGTTTCAGATAAAAGCGGTGCCGAAAACCTTTGGTACATCGATACAGAGAAAAAAGATACCGTGCAGCTGACCAAAGAAACCAACCAGAATTTTACTTCGGCAGACTGGACACCGGATGGTAAATACATCGTCTATTCCAAAGGCAGACGCATCAATAAGCTCTACATGATTCACGTCAATGGGGGCGGCGGAACCCAACTGATCGAAGAACCCGCCAACCTAAAAACCATTGACCCCGCTGTGAGTCCCGATGGTCAATACATCTACTATTCTTTTCGCACCGGCTCCTGGGATTACAATGCTCAACTCCCTCAATATCAGATTGGCGTCTACGACAGGAAAAATGCCCGTACCAATAAACTCACTTCCCGCTATGGTTCTGCCTTCACACCCGTTCTAAGCAATGACGGAAAATGGCTGGTATATGGGTCGCGTTTTGAAGACAAAACAGGGTTGGTTATCCGTGACCTGAAATCAGGGGATGAAAAATGGTTGGCCTATCCGGTTCAGCGGGATGACCAGGAATCAATTGCCGTTTCTGGCGTGCTTCCTGCTATGAGTTTTACGCCGGATAGCAAATACCTCTTGGCCTCCTTCGGCGGGAAAATCAATAAAATTGATATCAGTAATGGAAAACATGAATCCATTCAATATGAAGTAGAAGGGAAACTGGAACTGGGACCGGAAGTGCTTTTCAAATACCCAATCAAAGATACCAGCGCAGCTCTGGCTACCCAGATTCGGGATGCCGTTCCTTCCCCTGATGGAAGCCGGTTGGTATTTACCGCATTGAATCGTTTGTATGTGATGGATTATCCCTCCGGTGAACCCAAACGACTCACGAGCCATGATTTTACAGAGGCTCAACCTTCCTGGAGTCCCGATGGAAAAACCATTGTATTCAGTTCCTGGAATAAAGGAGGTGGTCATATCCATGCGATTTCTCCCAATGGGAGTGGATTGAAAACGCTTACGAAAGTGCCCGGTCTCTATCAATCTCCTCGTTATACCCTGAAGGGTGATCGCATCGTTTACATACACGCACCCAATCAAAAATTCAGGGATGCATTTGATCCGGGTTATGATGATGCTGAAGACCTGCTCTGTTGGATGGATGCCAATGGCGGAGAGGAGCAGGTTATCGATCATGCCAATGGAAGGTATAACCCCCATTTTTCTTTAAATGATGAAAGAATTTATCTCAACCAGGCAGGAAGTCTCATCTCCATTCAATGGGATGGAACCGACACCAAGGTACATGCAAAGATCTCAGGTATTACTACTTATGGTTTTATTCCTATGCACAAGGGAAAGCCGGCCATTGATGCCTGCATCATTCCTGATCAGTTAGCTTCGGATGATGCGCGTGAAAACAATCCTCCTTCAGCAGCGAGTGAGATTTGGCTCTCACCCAAGGGAGAAAAAGCCATTGCCAAAGTCAACAACAATATTTATACCGTTACGATTCCCTCCACCGGAAAGACAGTTACTATTTCTGTTGCAGATCCCGGCAGCGCCTCCTTTCCTTCCCGTCAACTGACTGAATTGGGCGGCGAGTTTCCTGTCTGGTCAAGTGACGGACAAAGAATTCATTTTAGTCTGGGTGCCGCACATTTTCAATATGACCTGAATAAGGCAGATGCTTTGGAGGATAGTTTGAAACAGGCAAAAAAACTCGCGGCCCTTAAACCGGCTGATACCACTCAAAAATCAAGTACTAAGAAGGAAGATCCAAAATACAGTCCGACTGAAACCTGGGTAAAGGTGTACTATCAAAAAGATAATCCTGAAGCGACCATTCTTCTGAAAGGAGCCCGCATCATCACGATGAAAGGCGATGAAGTGTTGAGTAAGGGGGATGTGTTGGTGGTGAACAACAGAATCAAGCTGGTTGCCAAATCAATTCCTGCACCCAAAGGGGCTCAGGTAATTGACGTATCCGGTAAAACGATGGTTCCCGGATTTGTGGATGTACATTCTCACATGTGGCCTAACTGGGGCATTCACAAGAACCAGATCTGGATCTATGCTGCGAACCTGGCTTATGGAGTGACTACTACAAGAGACCCGCAAACCGCCACTACGGATGTGCTCACCTATGCCGATATGGTTGAAGCCGGAAAGATGGTAGGTCCGCGCATTTATTCCACGGGTCCAGGTGTAGGATATTGGGCTTATAATGTGAAAGATTCTGCCCAGGCAGAAAGCATCTTGAAACAATACAGCAAATATTATAATACCCAGTACATCAAAATGTACCTCACCGGCAACCGCCAAACCCGCCAGTGGATCATTCAGGCAGCCAAGAATCAAAAATTGATGCCCACCACAGAAGGGGGTCTGGATTTTAAATTGAACATGACGAATCTGCTGGATGGTTATCCGGGTCATGAACATTCCATACCCATTTTCCCCTTGTACAAGGATGTGACCAAAGTGATTGCTGATGCGAAAATGGCTGTAACCCCTACCTTATTGGTTTCTTATGGTGGACCCTGGGCGGAAAATTATTATTATGAGACAGACAACCCTTATGCGGATAAGAAACTGCAGTTCTTTACTCCTTATGAAGAACTCGCTTCTAAGTCCAGACGCCGGCCAACCTGGTTCTTACCTGAGGAGCATGTGTTTCAGAAACATGCACAGAGTATGAAGTCAATGGTGGAGCAGGGCGGATTGGCAGGCATTGGTTCACATGGGCAGTTGCAAGGGCTGGGTTTTCATTGGGAATTGTGGGCTATGCAGAGTGGAGGCATGCGCACCATCGATGCATTGAAGACTGCTACGATACTTGGTGCGGAGGCCTTGGGTCTGGACAAGGATCTTGGTTCTATTGAAGCAGGGAAGTTGGCTGATTTGATTATAATGGACAAGAATCCGCTGGAGAACATCCGCCATACCAATTCCATCAGTTATGTAATGAAAAATGGCAGGTTGTATGAAGGTAATACGGGCGATGAAGTGGCTCCTGTAAAGAAAAAGCTTGATAGGAGTGAATGGGAATCGAAAGCGCCTGATGTAACAACCGGCGTCAAGGAATAATTTTTTTACCTACTTGAACTAATTTTAGTAGGATAGGATATACTCAGTTGGCGAACGATGCGATGCTCTTTGGGCGGACATTCTATGGATTCATCGGCACATAGACATATGTCCAGACGCTATCGACAGGGTCTGTATCAAAAGTTTGTGGTGTAGTCCCGACAGGACTGAGTTCGAAATTAATCATTGCTGATTTGGTTAATCTTATTGCAGCAAATCGATTTCCTCCCAGGAGGTGAATTGAATAGAAATATCATCTGTTTCAGTACTCTTTCCCCGGTAGAGTAAGATTCCGTTAGCACCGGGTTGATATTTTTTCCAATATTTTAACCCTTTTAAAAGTGTTCTATCAGGTTTTGAGGCAGATTTGATCTCAATAGCAAGGGGTCCTGTTTCTTTTTCGATAATGAGATCGATTTCGTTGCCCAGGTTTTCCCTGAAAAAGAAGATTCCGTCATTTTCGCCCTGGTTGCATTTATTCTTGAAGATCTCGGATATACACCAGTTTTCAAAAATAGCTCCTGCCATGGTATGATTTTTTAAACCTGTTTTTGAGGAAATATTGAGTAGTGTACAAAGCAGCCCCGTATCATAAAAGTAAAGTTTTGGACTTTTGATGATTCTTTTATTGAGGTTATTGTGCCATGGCTGTAATCGGAATAGAATGTAGCTATTTTCCAATAGCCCTAACCACGATTGAATGGTTTTGGTGTCAACCCCAACTTGTCTGGATAGTTCATCACGATTTAGGATCTGTCCGGCATGATTTGCACATAAAAATACAAATCGGCTGAATTGGGCTAGGTTTGAAATGTTTTTTAATTGTCTTACATCTCGCTGTATATACGTTTGTATGTAGCTGCTCAGCCATTTTTGGGCATCTAGTTTCTCTGACCAAATTTCCGGGTATCCTCCAGTAAGTATATTGGTGAAAATGTTTGACACAGGCATACTTGCCCCTTTCAATTCTTGGTAGCTAAACGGCAGTAAGGTCAAATAGCCGGCTCTACCAGCCAGCGACTGTGAGACTTGTTCTTGCAAAAGAAAGTTATTGGAGCCGGTAAGGATAAACTGTCCTCTTGCTTTGTTTTTATCCAGTAATACTTGTAGGTGTCTGAATATTTCCGGCACACGCTGTACTTCATCAAACACGGCTCCGGACATATAGGTGTTTATGAATTTCGCAGGGTTATTTTCAAAAAGACCTTGTGTTGCAGGATCTTCAAAATTTACATATGGTTTGCCTTTGAAAAGTATTTTACTCAGCGTAGTCTTTCCGCTTTGCCGAGGCCCGGTAATACAAAGAGCCCGAAATTGGGTTAAGGCAAATTTTGCTTCTTCTACTATCGCCCGAGGTATCATAAACTCCATTTTTGTATAAATATACATAAATGGAATTGTATTCCATAATTTACTTATTCCGCTAAAATGGAATTTTGTAAAAAACCTGTCCCTGAGCTAATGTGGGGCCAATAGATGGCTTCAATATCATGATCATTTTCTACAATAAAAAAGGTAGTCCCGACAGGAATCCCCGCCTGCCGGCAGGCAGGGAACCTGTAT